>JACFNW010000011.1 GCA_019454665.1 Fimbriimonadaceae bacterium
GACCTGGACACCGTTCGCGTGGTCGAGCGCTGCGGTGGGCTCGTCGGCGAAGATGACGCGCGGACGGGAGGCCAGCGCCCGTGCCACACAGACCCGTTGGCGTTCGCCACCGCTGAGTTCGTGGGGGAGCCGGCCCGTCTTCTCCGAGAGGCCGAGCAGGTCGAGAAGCTCGAGCGCCCGCTTGCGAAGGTCCCGGCTCGGATCGGCCAGCATCACGTTCTCCAGCGCCGACAGATAGCCGAGCAGGTAGGGCTGCTGGAACACGAACCCGAACGCCTCCATCCGCAAGCGGCTCCGCTCGTCGTCGGCCATCTGTCCCAGGTCTCGCCCCTCGAAGAGCACCGCGCCGTACGTGGGGTTCTTGAGGCCCGAGAGCAGGTAAAGCAGGGAAGACTTGCCAGAGCCGGACGGCCCCAGAATGCCGACGAACTCTCCGGGGTGGAGTTCGAGGTTGATCGCGTCGCACGCCCGAATCTCCTTGCCGTGGTCTTCGTACACCAGCGACGCCTGCAGCGATTGGATCAAACCAGCCTCCTTTCCACGATGCTCACCGGGTCGAACCGGCGGAACCGGTTGAGCACCGTGAACGAGCCGACGGCGAAGATGGCGATCGGCACGACCAACGTGTAGGCGAACGCCTTGGGGTCCATCGTGTTGAGCGACCAAGCCCTGGGTTCCATGAGCACGGCATAGGCGATGCGGAGCATGGCGTGCGCGATGAGCACGCCGGACGCCCACCCGGCCACGGTCACCCACAGCGCCTCTTTGAGCGAGCGTTTCAGCAGCACCTTGCGCGCGTAGCCGATGCACTGGAGCAGCCCGAATTCGACGAGGCGCTGCGATTGGTAGATGTTCATCAGCATGCCGATCATCAGGGCGATCACGGCCACCAGCGTGACGATCACGACGTTGAGGATCTGGTAAAGCGTGGCGAACATTTCGTTGGTGCTCTCCTCCAGTTCGCGATAGGCGAACAGCTTGGCGCGGTCGCCTTTGAACCGCTCCAGCGCCCAGTCGTCGAGTTCGGCTTGTGCGGCGCGGTCTTTGGCCAGCACGAGAAACACGTCTATCGGCGGGAAGTGGTTGGCCTTGTGGTACTCGAGGTCGGTGAGCATCATCCACTCGGTGGTCTGTGCGATGCCGACGATGCGCACTTCCTGAGGCGAGTAATCGTCGGATTTGTCGGGCCCGAGGAGCACGTCGCCGATCTTCAGGCCGAGGTTTCTCGCCACGGGTTCGCTGACAAGCGCCTCGGGCCCGCCGACCTCGGGCTTGCGCCCCTCGATGCCGGTCACGAAGTGCTTGTCCAGGAAGTAGTCGAGATCGTCGGGGTTGAACGCCAGCACGACGAAGGGCCACTCCCCGACGATGGATCGCACCACCGCCGAACTGCCCCGGCAGACGATGATCCGCTCGATGGGGACGGGGCACTCGTTGCGGAAAGTCTCGATCAACTTCGGCGTCATCGCGGGGTCGCCGCGCGGCGTGACCCCGAGCGAGTACTTCGAGTACGAGTAGACGGCCTTGACCGAGTCCGGGATGGAGTTCATCAGCGCGACGATCCACGCGATGAGCATGACGGCGAGCGCAATGACCCCGACCATGGGCACGCTTTTGGCGGCGTTGCGCACGAGATACACCAGCGGGTTGAGAGGGGAGCCGAACATGCGCGGCTTCAATATGGCATGGTTGCGCCTGAGCACGACGCCCTTCTACGCGTCGCCGGGTGCGGGCGTCCCGTCGTCCTAGTTTCAGGGGAACGGGGAGGAAGGAAGATGGAGCCGGACGGCAGGTGGTTTGGAGTGCGTCTAACCTTCCCCCGCGTCCCCTTCGAGACTTCGGCCCGGGAGTCGTGGACGAGTGAGACGTGGCGGATTGCGCGGGCCGAACCTCAGGGTGACCCGGGGGTGGGTGTTGATTTGGTCCCCCGGTTCGGTACCCATGGCCGGTGAACGTCCCCTCCCGAAGATCGGGAGGGGATTGAGGGAAGGGTTGACTGAATCCGCCGTGGAGTTAGTATCGAAGTCGGCACCGCCGGGATGGCCGGAGTAGCACGGTCTGCCGGGCAGGAATGCTCTGGGTATGAGGGGTGCAGGCGGGCCCGATCAGACCGTGGCACCCCGCAATGTGTTGGCAAGTGGTTCGGATCCCTCCCCAGTGGGTGCCACGATGTTCCCGACCCTCGTCTGGCCCCGTCCCGACCAGTCTCTCGCGGGTCGGAACTCGTGATTGGAGAGCGTCTCGCGAAACGAGCACGGTCTGCCGGGCAGGGATGCTCTGGGTATGAGGATGCAGGCGGGCCCGATCAGACCGTGGCACCCCGGATCGAGGGGTTGAGTGTGCGCGATCCGGCCCATTTCCGGCGGCAAGTAGGCCGCGAATGCCGGGCGCAGCCAGTCCGTCGGGTTCAAGCTGGGGACAAATCCCCACCGAACGGCCCGATCAGGCGGCTTGTGGTGGGTCCTCACAGAATCCTCATGCGCATGCCCCACATTACGGTCGTAAGCGCCGCAAAGGAAACCCCGAGCGGCACGGAGCAGACCATGAAGATCGAACGAATGAACAAGGTGTTGGCGATGGCGCTCGCCGTTGCGATGACCGTCTCGACGTTTGCACAGGCGGGACCGCCCAAGGGGCGTGGCCAGGGCGGACCGCCTCCGGGCATGGGTCAGCGAGGGCCCGGGCCGATGGCCGGATTCCGCATGGGACCCGGACCGTTCCTGATGCAGGAAAAGGTCCAACGCGAACTCAAGCTGACCGATGAGCAGATCGAGAAGCTGGAGAACCTCCGGCCGCCGATGGGTGGCCCCGAAGCCGGACCCCGTGGTCAACGCGGGCAGGGCGGACCTCCTCAGGGCCGACCCCCCATGGGTGGGCCCGGCGGACCCGGTGGCCCGAACCGCGAGGCCATGGAAGCCCAGATCAAGGAGATCCTGAATGCCAACCAATTCAAGCGGTACCAGGAACTCGCTTTGCAATGGGAGGGCCCGATCGCGATCGGCCGCGAAGACGTTGCCGAGAAGATCGGCCTCGGGGGCGACAAGCTCGAAGAGGTCCGACAGCTGATCGGCGAGAGCATGGGACGACCTGGCGGTCCCGGGGGCCCCGGAGGGCCTCCCGACCAGATGCGCGGTCAGGGCGGCCAAGGTCGAGGGCAGGGCCAGCAGGGTCGTGGTCAGGGTCAAGGCCGGGGCCAAGGTCAGCCGCCCGTTCGCGGCCAGGGCCAAGGCGGTCCAGGGTTTGGCGATCCGGGCCAGATGATGGCTCGACGCGAGGAGGTCGGCAAGAAGGTGCTGGCCCTGCTCACGAACGAGCAGAAGCGGAAGTGGGAGGGGCTGCTCGGGCGCAAGTTCGAGTTCGAAGCTCCTCGCTGATCCGTCGGCAGGCATAACCAAGGGCGGCTCCCCACCGGGGGCCGCCCGCCCTTTTGTGGGACGTCCCAGGACTCGGAAGGAGAAGCGATCAAGGTGTGGAACGCCTTTGCATGTCCTCGATCCGCATCGTCGGCCCGAACCTGCCCAACATCCCCTGGGAACCCAAACCAGACCGCGCGCTCCAAGGCCCCATGTGGCGCTACTCGAAGAACCCGATCATCCCGCGCGACCTGATCCCCACCAGCAACTCGATCTTCAACAGCGCCGCGGTGCCGTTCCGGGGCAAGTTCGCGGGCGTCTTTCGGTGCGACAACATCCGCCGCGAGATGGTCCTCCATGCGGGCAAGAGCGACGACGGCATCGCCTGGAGTATCGCCCCCGACCCCATCCAGTGGGTACGCGACGACCAGGAAGTCGAGCCGCCCGGGTACGCGTACGACCCGCGCGTCTGCCATCTCGACGGCAAGTACTGGGTCACGTGGTGCAACGGGTTCCACGGCCCGACGATCGGGCTGGGCTACACGGAGGACTTCGAGACGTTCCACATGGTGGAGAACGCCCTGCTTCCCTACAACCGCAACGGCGTGCTGTTTCCGCGCAAGGTGAACGGGCGGTACCTGTTGCTCAGCCGACCCAGCGACACCGGCCACACGGCCTTCGGCGACATCTACCTAAGCCAGAGCGAAGACCTGATCTACTGGGGTCGCCACCGTTACGTCATGGGTCCGCGCGAGCCTTGGGAATCCACCAAGATCGGCGCGGGGCCGGTGCCGATCGAGACCACGGAAGGATGGCTCCTGTTCCACCACGGTGTGCTCACCAGTTGCAACGGCTACGTTTACAGTTTCGGCGCGGTGCTTCTGGACCTCGAGAAGCCTTGGATCGTCCGGACGCGTTGCCGCCCGTACCTGATCAACCCCCGCGAGCTTTACGAACTGGCGGGCGACGTGCCGAACGTGACGTTCCCTTGCGCCGCTTTGGCTGATGCCGCCACCGGAAGGATCACGATCTACTACGGCTGCGCGGACACCGTGACGGGTCTGGCGTTTTGCGAGATCGGGGAGCTTTACGACTACATGGAGGCCAATCGGGCCTAAGCGGTCCGGCG
Organism: Fimbriimonadaceae bacterium; assembly: GCA_019454665.1. GTDB lineage: Bacteria > Armatimonadota > Fimbriimonadia > Fimbriimonadales > Fimbriimonadaceae > UBA2387. The sequence continues at coordinate 4,483 of JACFNW010000011.1, forward strand.
GACGCTCGCCTGGGCGGTCATCCTGCGCCCTTTGACAGTTGTTCGACGACCTCTCGGGGGTGGTCGGTGATGATGAAGTTCGCCTTCAGGCGCCTCAAACGCTCGACCTCGGCGCCAGGGGGAACGGTCCAGACGAACACGGGCAGCCTCTTCTTGTGCGCGGCGCCGATGGCTTCTTCCGTCACTCCCTGATAGGAGAAGCCCAGGCCGTCGGCTCGGATCGCTTCGGCTTGAGCCAGCACCTCGGCCAGTTTCTCGCCCGTCGGCTTGCCCGAAACCAGCCAGATCGCCGTCTGCTTGGGGTCCAGGGTCTTGGTCGCCTCGACGAACTTGGCATGAAAGCTGAACACGATGGTCTGATCGGTCATTCCTTGAGCCTGAATGTGCTCAACCACCTTGCGCGGCGCGTCTTCCCCGTCCTTGATCTCGACGACCAGCACGATCTTGTCTTTGGTCAGGGCGGTCAGGTCGGCCAGCGTGGGCACGCCGAGCGCGCACAGTTCCGCAGAGGACTTCTCTTTCACGCGGCCTTTGCCGGTGGTGGTGCGGTCCACCGTGTTGTCGTGGATGACGGCCAGGTTGCCTTCGGCATCCAGGTGGACGTCGCACTCGGTCGCGACCGCCCCGCTGGCGATGGCAAAGCGGAACGCGGCGAGCGTGTTTTCCGGGGCGTGCGCCGCCGCGCCCCGGTGCCCGATGACCAGGGTACGGGTCCAAGAATCTGCGAGTATCTTCGCGGTTGGCCCACCCGCCCAAACACTCGCCATGCAACAAGCCAGACCGATCAATTCCTTCTCCCTCGCTGCTCGGGTTCTGCGTCGGGACGGACAGGCGTGAGCCGTATCTGTCCCACGTCGGGGGTGCACTCCAGTACCATCATGCCCGGCGTGGAGGTTGTCTCGCAAATCACCTGGTCGTTGCCGAAGTACCGAACAAAGGACACGGCGACGCGCCCATCGCCGAGGCGCTTCCAACGACCCGGCTTGATCTTGACGTAATTGTTCGTGCTACTCCCGAGTACTGTACCGTCGCTCTGGAAGGTCAGTGTTTCGCCTTCCTGGTCTCTCCAAACGCCGATCAGCTGATCTTCGCGAGCACAGCCGGCAAGCCCCACAACGACTCCAAACATCCAGATGCACACCCCGGTCTTCACCGAACGGTCTCCCCGTCCGGCACCCATTTGACATGGCCATCCGCAAAGGCGACGACCCGTCCACCAGGCATCGAAATGTAACCCAGTTCCGTCTTCGATGGAAGCTCGATGTCCTGGGTGAATCCGCCCGCAAACGTATAGACGAACCCGTCGAAGATGCTTTGGTTTCTCAGATAGGGCAGGAGCAGCTTCTGGATGTCCTCCTTGTTGCTGGGCAGGCGGTCGTCGTTGTCCGCCGAGAACATGATCGCCGCCAAGGCGACCTGCTTGGCGTTCGACATGGCTACGGTTCGCTTGGCGGCGTCGCGCATCTGTTCGTACATGCCTCGCGGGATTTCGACAAGGTCGCGCACCACCGTCATGCCGTGGTGGGTGTAGGCGACGCGCGCGCCATCCGGCGAGACCTCCACCCGTTCGACGAACGCATCGAGCACGGCTGCTTTGTCCGTTTCGCCCGACTGAACCGGCATAAGCACGGTGGTTTGCAGCTTCTCGACCTCTTTGACGCCCACCCGGACGTCGGTGGACACGTTGCTCCATGCCACGGTGTTCTTGGACTCTTGGAACGTGAATCGCGTGTCTGCGGACAGGGTGGCCGTCAGGGTGAGGGGGTCGAAGTCGTGGATTTGCCACTTGGACGCGCCATCGGGGCCCTCGACGCTGCGACCCAGTTTCAGGGTCATTCCGTCGGGGTTCCAAGCGAGGTAGGCGCCATACGGCCCCGCTCCGCCCGCGATTTTGGAGGGCTGAGATGCGCCGTTCGCCGTGACGACGACCGCCTCTTCCCGCCCCTCTTGCCCGACCATCCAAACGAGGCCCACGGCCCGGGTGGGCGAGAACGACATGCCTGCCGAAAAGTAGTGCCCCTGATACGAGCCTAGTCGAGCCGTCCGGGAGGTCCTTGTGTCGTAGCGGTAAAGGTCGTAGACGGGTCCCATCCGCACACCTTCTTGGGCGAGCGGGTGGCGCGTCGTCAGCACGATCAGTTGGCCAGTCTCGGGCATCCAGCCGAGTTCGACTCCGGTTTGGCCGGGAAACTCGAAGGCTTGCTTGGTCTGCTCGGACTCGGCGTCATAGACGTCCACATAGACACGCATCCGCGATTCGAAGTCGGCGGGTGGGGTTCCGGTCAGCATGGCCGCCCGCATCTCGCTGGTTTTCAGCGGCATCGGCGTTCGGACGACGGCCAGGTGCCGGCCGTCGGGCGACCACTTCAGCTCCACGCCCGATGCGGCCGAGACGAACTTGGGCGGTAGCACGAGGAACGCCTTGTCGCCCGCGAGAAGGGTCGAGCTGGTGCTTTGCGCCACGCCGACCGCAGACGAGCCCGCAAGGGAGGAGACGAGAGCCAACGCGAAGACGGCACGCATACCATTGGCAGTATAGCAAGCGCTTCCTGGGCCACCAAGAGACCGGGGGTCCCTTTGGAAAGGGACCCCCGGTTCGTGCGGACGATGACGCCAGGCTTAGTTGCCGCCGCCGCCGCGTCGCTGCTGTTGGAAGGCGAAGGGCTTGCCCTTCAGTTCCTCCCACTTCGCCTTCTGCTCGGCGGTCAGGATCTTGCCGACTTCTTCGGCCATGATCTTGTCCATCTTCTCGCGCTCGGTGTTCATCGAGGCGAAGTCGAGTTCCTGGTTGCGCATGCGCTCAAAGAGAGCGGCCATCGCTTCGCGCTGCTTGTCCTGCAGGGCGCGGAGCTTGGATTGCTGGTCGCTGGTGACGCCGAGAGCCTTCTGGCCCTCTTCTCCCATGGGGTAGTTGGCGCCCGCCATTTGGACGGCGAGTTGCTTGATGCGGGTGGTCTGTTCGGGCGTGAGCACCGCCAAGACTTCGGCATCGTACTTGGCGCTCATCTTCTGCATTTCCGCCATGCGGGCCTGCATGTCCTGACCGCCGCCACCGCCGCCGCCGCCCTGGAAGGCCGCGCGCCGCTCTTCGCGCATCTTGTCGGAGATGGCTTGGACCTTGGATTTCTGGTCGGCGGTGAGTTTGAGTTCGGTCTGCACGTCGGGTCGCGCGGCGAGATTGCTGGGACCGGCGCCGAATCCGCCCATTCCCTGCATGCCGCCGCCGAACTGACCGACGCCCCGACCTTGTCCCTGGCCGCGCCCGCCCTGGGCATCGGCGAAGTTTGCCAGCATGGCGAAGCTCACGCCAAGCACTACGAATTTCATCCAGTTGGATCGCATTGTGTTCTGATCGCTCCTAACGTTATTTGTGATGGGATCACGTGATTGAGAGTTGCCCTAAAGCGAGTTGCCGCCTCCCGTTCCTCCGGTGCCGTTGCCGGTGCCGTTTCCTCTGGCGGCGCCGCCCGAGATGGCTTTTTGCAGGATGGCTTTGGAGGCGGGGCTCATGGCGCCCTGCAGGTCGTCCTTCAGCTTGCCGGCTTCTTCCGGGTTTCGGACGATGCGCGGCGTGAGGAAGACCAGCAATTCGGTCTTCGAGTTTTCCTTCGTCGAGGTCTTGAAGAGGTTGCCAAGGATCGGGATGTCGCCCAGAAGCGGGATTTTGCGCGTGGTCGCGGTGACCGTGCTTCGGATGATGCCGCCGAGGATGATCGTTTCGCCGTCCTTGACGGTGACGGTGGTGTCGGCTTGGCGTTGGTTGACGATCGGCGCGTTGAAGTCCGTGAAGCCCTGCAGGTCGTTGGCCGTCTGCGAGACGTCCATCGTCACGAAGCCGTTTGCGGTGATGCGAGGCGTAACGGTCAAGACGATGCCCACGTCTTGGAACGCGTAGGTGAAGGTCAGGTTGCCGTTGGCGTCTTCCCGGCTGGAGAGCACGTAGGGGACGCTCTGGCTGATGTTGATCTGGGCTTGCACGTTGTTGGACGTGAAGATGCGTGGCGTGGACAGCACCTCGAAGCGGCTGTCGGTCTTCAGAGCGTTCAAGAACAGCTCCCACTTGCCACCGGCCAGCGTGTACTTGAAGCCGCGAGCGGGGTCCTGATTGTTGTTCAGGTTGAAGTCCTGGTCAATTCGCCCTTCGGTTCCCGAGTTGCGGAACGCGGGGTCTTGGAGGTAGCTCCATTCGACGCCCAGCTTGGTCGAGCTGTCCAGCGTGGCCTCGACGATCACCGTCTCGATCATCACCTGCTCGGGGATCTTGTCGAGTTGGGCGAGGATGCTCTGCACCAAGTCGGCGTTTTCGGGCGTGGTGACGACGATGAGGCTGTTGGTGTTCGTGTCGGGAATGACAGTGATCTGGTTCTGCAGATCGCGAACGTTGATGAGGCGTCCCTGCTCGTCGCGACCCGTTTGGCCGCCTTGTTGCTGTTGTGTTTGGGGCCGGAACTGGCCGCCGCCGAACATCTGGGCGTAGACCTCGGTCGCCAGTTCGCCTGAGTTGGCATCCGGGTCGGCGAGGTTCAGGTCGAGCGAATCGCCCGACATGACGGGATCGAAGCCCCGTCCGCCGCCCTGCAAGCCGCCGCCCGTGTTGCGCCCCTGATTGTTGCGATTCTGGTTGTTCCGGTTCTGGTTGTTCCGGTTTTGGGTGTTGCCGCCGAATCCGCCCGTGTTCGTTCGGTTGCCCGTGTTGCGGTTGCCGAAGGCCTGCTGGAACAGCGTGGCCACTTGGTCGGCGCGGGCGTTGTTCAGCGGGACCACAAACGTGGAGTTCTGGACGACCACTTCCTGATCGAGCTGCTCGACGACCTTCTTGACCAGCACGTGGTTGTCATCGGTGGCTGTGACGACCAGCGAGTTGGTTCGGGTTTCCGCGACGACCGAGCCGAAGCCGGCTTGCGAGTTGCCCATGCGGAAGGCGTTGGAGATGCGTTGCTCGAAGGGGACTTGTTGGCTCTGGTTGCGGATGCCGCCTCGGCCGAGGGGGGCGTTCGACGTGAGCACGTTCTGCACCACGGGTGCGAGATCGGTCGCAGAGGCGTAGGTGAGCGGGTAGACGATCGGCCGCTGGGTCTCTTCGACTTGGATGTCGAGGCCCTTGATGAGGTCTTCGACTTGACGCTGGACGTCCGAAGTCGCTGCGACGATGACTTGGTTGCTGTAGTCGTCGGACGAGGCGCGGACGTTCATGCCGCCCTGTTGCATGTTGGGCATGCGGAAGTTCTGGAACGGGTTGCCCCCGCGTCCACCACGGTTGAACTGGCCACCGCCGAACATCTGCATGGGGTTGAAGCCGCCCTGTTGGACGCCCATGCCCAGGAACACTTCGTTGACGACGCGCGCGACCTGGCTGGCGTTGGCGTACTTGATCGGATACCACTTCAGCACGATCTCGGGCTGCTGGTTGCCTTGGTTCATCATCTCGAAGATGCGACCCATGTCCATCCCCGGGTTGCCGCCCCCGCCGCGGCCGTCGTTGCCGCGCTGGTTGCGCTTTTGGATGACCAGGATATCGCCTTCTTTGCGGAGGTCGTAGCTCATCAGGTTGAGCGACGCGTTGAGCATCGTGAAGGCCTGGCTGATCGTCACATCGGTGGAGCTGGTCAGCGTCATCGGCTGGACGAGCGCGGGGTCTTTGACGATGTTGATGCCGGACGCCTTGGAGAGGGTGGTGATGATCAGGTCGGGGTTCGCGCCGCGGAAATCGAGCTTCAGTTTCTTGTTCTGGTCGTACTTGAAGCCCTCCCACGCTTTGGAACCGCCTCCCTGACCCATAAACTGCTCGAACTGTCCGAGCGCCATGGGCGCGAGGACAGCGGCGATCAGGATCGTCGTCAACTTAGCCTTGTTCATGCTCTTGTTCATTGTTCCAGTCTCCGCCGCGATTGCGGCCAGAGTCGCGTCCATCGAATCCTTCGTTTCGGCGACCGCCCTGTTCTCTCGAACGGACATCCATCGCCGGTGCGTTCAAACCTGCGTTCGGTTCGATCGAGGCGACGGGCCCTCGACCGATCGGTCCCGACAAGCCGGGTGGAACCACCGGGATCGGTTGGAAACCGGCTCCCGCGCCCATCGTCGGCTGCGTCGGGTCCTCATAGGTCGGCAGTTTCACCGACCGAATCAAACCACTGTCCGAGGTCAACACCAGAGTATCGGTCGTGATCCGAGTGACCACGGATCGTTTCCAGCGTTCACCGCTGCTAAGCAGAACGGTTTCCTTGGTTGTTTTGTTCTCCAGGCCGGCGTAGCGCTTGCCATCGAGTTCCGCGTTGCCCGTGTAGACCCATCCGCCTTCACCGGCGAACTCGGTCGGAATCTCGTTGGTGGGCACGCGTCCTCCCGACGAACCGAGGGTCGCCTTGGCCACCACGGGGTTGAACACATTGCGGCCACCCGACTCGACCCGGGCGAATCGGCCCCTTGCGGTGCGGTCTTCTTCGGTGATGGGGCCGGTTTCTTTGGCCTCGGTCTTGGGGGTGGTCCGCCGCAACGAGGCGCCGCCCGTGGGCGCTGGTTCTTCTTGAAGGAAGACATAGCCGCCCACCACGACGGCGAACAAGGCGGTGTACACCACGGGTCGGGAGACCTTAGCCACGCGTTCCTCCGGATTGGGACTTGGCGGTCGAAGCCGTGCGCGCATCGGTCGCGGCGACTTCGTAGAACGCGACGACGCCGATCGAGCCCGTCACCTGATCGGTCGCCCCATCGGCGGCGGACAGTTGCACGAGGTTGACGGCCAGTTTTCCTTGGGCGTTCTCGAGTCTGCGCACGAAGTTGATCATGGCTGGGTAGCGGCCTTCGCACGTGATCAGGAGCGGGTATTGGGCGACCGCGGTGTCTTCCACCAGCCGCTGGGGCCGAAAGGCGGTGACGACCACGCCCGACTCTCTGGCCAGCGCGCTGATGTGTCCCAAAGCCGAGGGTCCGAGTTCGTCGAGTTTGCCGGTCCACACCGATGCCGCGAACCGCTCCTTCTCTTGAGCGATCTGGCTCTCCAGTTCGGCGTTTTCGGCTTTCAGTTTGGCCGCGTCCTCGGTGTACTTGGCCATGTTCACGGGCTCGGTTTTGATTGGGAATACGACGAAGTAGATGGCGACGCTGAACAGGGCCAAGCCGACCCAGACCATCGCGGTCCACATTTTCTCCGGGTTGTCCGTCGAGATCTTCATCGTTCTAGTTCCTCGCCACCCGGGCGGTTGCAGCGCTTCTCTTCTTTTCCTTCTCGACCATCGGCACATTGCCGACGAGCGTCGCTTGGACCGAGAAGTTGACCACGGGAGTCTCTTCGATGGTGGCGTTGTTGGCGAAGAGCAGCTTCACGTCGCGCAATCGGTCGGTGACGGCCAGTCCATCCAAGAACGCTTTGACAGCTTGGTCGGAGATGGCCGTCCCGCGGAACGTGAGCGGCTTTCCTCGCTCCATGTTCGCACCCGTGAGCCACAGGCCGGCGGGAGCGGCTTCCGAGACGACGATCAGCACGTCGGAGAACGGCTGGGCCGGGTCGAATGCCTGGTCCAAGATCGCGCTCTTTTTCTTCAGCGCCGCCAGATCGGAACTCAGCGTCTTGTTCTTGGTCGAATCGTCGCGCGTCTGCCGCGCGGCACGGGCCGTCAATGTGGCCCGCTCGGAAGTCGCCATTTCGTAGTCGCTGTAGACGAGGAACGCGGCTGCCGCGGCGGCTCCGAAGAGCAGCACGGCGGTTCGCGCCTTGGTGGAAACGGCCTTGCGCGCCCGCGCTTCGACCTCTTCTGGAATCTGGATGTTGACCGTGTCGGGATTGCGCTCGGCCAGCGCCTTCAGGCCCGAGATGGGGAGCGAACGCGCCAATCCGGGCGCATCGAAGCCGCCCGCGCCGACGGTGCCCGAGGGTTTGCGGGCCACGATGCCGCATGTTCGGTGGACTTCGTCGTGCAAATCGAGTTCGGGGGTCATCGGGACGAGACGCGTGTATTGAACGACCCCGCCCACACAAACATCAATCGCCAAGCCCTCGGGGGTCTCTTCGGCCACCTCGTAGGTGTCCGAACCCACTTCCTTTTGAAGACAAGCCGACCCGATGCAAGCGGCCGTGACGGTGGCGACCTTGGCGCCGGCGTCCTCGATCTGCCGCTTGGCGTCCTTGAGCGTGTCCGTTCGAACGGCGTACAAAACGGCCAGACGACCGTCGCCCGAGGGGTCGCCAGCCATCACGAGATCGAAGCTGGCTTCGCCCGGGTCCAGCGGCAGGTGCTGGCCGATCTGATAGCGAAGGGCCAGCTGGGCTTCGGCCTTCGGCACGTTCGGCACGCGGATCGCCTTGACGAAGCAAGAGCGCCTGGAGAGTGCGAGAACGACTCGCTTGCCCGAGATCGAGGACGCTGCTTCGGCGACGCTGGCGAACGACTCGGTCCGCCCGGCCGTAGGATCGCAGACCCTCACGCCGTTGGGCGACCACTCGACGACGGTCATCGGCCCGCTCAGGCGCTGGCTCAATTCGACACCTCGTAGAGGGGGATGGTCGCGCTGGGTTCGGGGCTCCATGCCCACCGCAGAGCGACATCGGTGTAAGACGGTTCCTTCATCTTGGTGACTACCGGACGCCCATCGCGGAACGCGACGATGGCCTCTAGCGCTACCGTAGAACGTCCAGATCGCCCGATTGTTCGCACAAGAAACAACTGCGACGACGTGGCGAAATAATCCACGGTCTCGAACGATTCCACGGTGAACCCGGGAAGCGTCAACAGTTCGCCCAGGCTGTTGAATCCGCCGGACTGCTGGCGCGAGAGGATGGCGGACGTCAGGTCGGGCGTCATTCCCGGAACGCTGTTCAGAACGGCTTCCGTGGCCGTGTTCAAGTTGATCCGCCCGAGCAGGACCGACGCCCCCGAGTTGCTGATGTTGTCCACCACGGCGATGGCGTCCGCAGGCTGGAAGCCCGCCATCTGGCAAAGGCGTCCCACCGAAGTCACCGTCCCCAGAGCGTTCCTGGCGTCAATCACTCGTTGGGCGATCGGCGGCGGAATGCCGCGCCCGACCATTTGGCCCACATTCACGTTCTGGGCGTTGTACTTCGTCTCGCCCGTTGCCGTGGTGTTGGGAGCGCTCGAATCCGTGATGAACAGGTCAATGAGCGACGGCTGGGCGTCTGCGTTGCCCGAGACCAGCGGCGTTCCGAGCGAGATGTCCTCTTGGGGGAAGAAGAGGGCCATTGGGCTGAAGCCCTTGACCGAGAGCAACTCCTCGACGGTTTCGAACCGCGCCAGCCGCGTGTTGTACGGGTTGGCCAGGTTGTTGTAGAACTCGTCCTTCCCGCCTTCGGGCCGAGGCGTCAGATCTGCTTCGCGCCAATCGAGCAGGGAGTCTATCTGCTCGTTGGTCATGGGGAGGCGGCGCAACTGCTCTTCGGTGGCCGTGTTGAGGTTGATGAAGGACGACGCGTCGCGGATCTCGAGCCGGAACCGCTGCGTGCCGATCACGAACTCGTCTTCGCCCTGCTGGCCCGTGGTCGCCCACTCGTCGAGCAACGACGTCACGGGACTGACCGTCGGGTCGCCGGCTTGAGTCGAAGCGAGGATGCCCATCGCGTATTCGATGCCCGATTCGGCGGCCAGGCGGGCGTCGCGCGCCTCGACACGGTTGATGCGGGCAATGGCGAACGTGCGCGCCGAAGCCACCGCACCGACCACGGCCGTCACCATGACGGTGAGAAAGCCAAGCGCCATCACGAACGAGGCGCCACGCTGGCATCGCCCGGTTCTCACTGCTGCCCTCCCGTCGCGGCCAGATAGTCCAGGTACGCCACTTCGCTGTAGGGAAGCCGCACCAAGAACGTGCGCTCCTCGCCATCGTCGCCCGTGCGCGTGTAGGCGACGCGGATGTAGAACGGCAGGAACCGGCCCGTGATGGTCCGCGTGTCCCACTCGGTGGTCCAATTGGTTCCATCGAAGAACTCGAACCGGAGCGAAGCGATGGTCGAATCGAGGAGTTTCTCCGTCCCGCCCTGCGTGGGGTCGCCGTCCGGCGGCGTCTGCTCGCGCAGGAACGCGCCTTCAAGCGTGGTGGCGCCGATGGCCGTGGTGCCGATCTGGGTTTCGCGGACTCCGCCCTGCGGGCCGTAGATCTCGTTCAGTTCCTCGAACGTGGCGTCGGTGTCCAAGTAGTTCGCCGGCAGCCTTGCGCCGACCCCGGTAAAAACGATGCTGCTCGAATCGCCCACGTTCTCCAGCGCCGAGCCGCCCACAAAGAACGTGGTCGGGTCGTCGGGAGTCGGACTCAGATACGCGGTCTGCAGCAGAGCACGCATCCTCTCCTCGAAGCTGAACCCGTCCGTTTCCGCGATTCGAGCCGTTTCCAGCCGGTCCGCGTAGCGGAGGCTCATGGTGAGCGACCCCGCCAGGGCGACGGTCAACAGGACCAGCATGGCGCTGACGACCAGCAACTCGATGACGGTGAAGCCGCGTCTCACAGGTCGCCCCCCGCCGGAACGAGTTGGTCGCCCCGGAACACGAGACGGTTGATCTCCTTCGAGTACTGGCCGGGACCCTCGTGGGTCACCGTGACGCCGAGCCGGTCCACGTACTCCGTGCCGGAGGGCTCGAGCACGGCCGACCACGTCCAATCGTTCTTGCCGTACTCGGAGAAGTCGCCACTGTTCGGCGTGACCTGATAATCGCCCGTGGCGAGCAGCTCGTCAATCTTCTGGATGGCCAATCTTTGCCCTTCTTCGCGGAGTTTGCTCTTGGCGTCGGCCTTGGCGATGTATCCCAGCGCGCCCAGAGCGGCGGTGACTCCAACGGCGACCACCGCAACGGAGGCCAGCGTTTCGACGAGGGTGAATCCGCGACGCCTAGCCACGACGTTCGATCTCTCCCGCTTGCCAGGTTTCCTCGGTCAGGACGGGGAGTTCGCCGGAGACGAGACGCGCTTGTCCACGATCGTTGTCAATGACGAGCGAATAGAGCGCGCCGGTGTCGTCGGCGAGTTCGATGCCGCCGCGGTCGGACGAGCCGTCGGCATAGAACCGAAGTTCCCATTCCGCCGAAGACGAATCCAAGCCGTCCACGTTCGTGCGCTGGGCGCTGAAGCCATCGGGCATGGACTTGGTCCGCAGGGTTCTGGCGTCCTCCTCGAGGGCACCCGCCGATTCGATCACGAGACTCGTATCGTCCAACCGAAGCGAAACGGTGGAGGCCGACAGAATGGCCTGCTCTCGGGCTTCGCGCGCCATCGAGGTCAGGGATCGAACGAATTCGCGCTTGCGGCCGGCGTCTTGGATCCGAGCCAGATTCGGGAAGACCGTCATCGCCACCAGCGCCAGAATGGCGGTCACCACCATCATTTCGATGAGGGTGAAGCCCGTCTGGCGGCGGCGGCGAGTGGTCATGTCGGCTAACTGAACGTCCTTACGATGGACGGCGGTCACATATCCTGGGTGTAGGGCGAAATGTCTGCGGCATTGCCTTCGCCGCCCGGGTTTCCGTCCTGGCCGTAGGATTCGATGATGAAGCTGTCGTCGTCCGCGCCCGGGTACTCGTAAATGTAAGGGAATCCCCACGGGTCGAGCGGGATGGCTTTTTCTACGTATGGTCCTCGCCAACCGTCCGCATCGGAGGGCTGGGTGCGCAAGGCTTCGGTTCCCTCCTCGGTCGTCGGGTAGCGGCCCACGTCCAGCCGGAACTGCTGCATGGCCGCGCCGAGTTGCGTGATGTCCTGCAGGGCTTTCGCGCGCTTGGCGTCGTCGGTTCGACCGATGATGCGAGGCACGACGGCGGCTGCGAGGATCGCCAAGATCAAAATGACGACCAGCAGTTCGATGAGGGTGAAACCCCGCTTGCGAGTTTTCATGTCAGGCATACACGCTCTTGGTGCTCGATTGTTCTCCATAAACATCACTTGACGAGTTCCTGGGCTTGGAAAATGGGGAGAAGGACCGACAGGACGACGAATCCGACGAAGACGCCCATCGAAAGCACGATGACGGGTTCGACCAGGGCCATCAGTCGCCGCAGTCCGGTGTCCACTTCGAAGTCCAAACTGTCGGCCACGCGGCCCAACATCTTGGGCAGATCGCCGGTCTCTTCGCCGATCGCGACCATGTGCGTCAGGACCGGGGGAAACGCACCGGTGTCGCGCATGGCCTCGTGGATGGAGCGGCCCTCGCGCACGTCGTTCTCGACGGCGGTGCTGCTGTCAATGAACACGCGGTTGCCCGCCGCCAGGCCCGCCAACCGAAGCGACTCCAGTATCGGAACGCCTCCGTAGACCAGCGTGCCAAGGACCCGGGAATAGCGGGACACGACGGCCTTCGTCACGATGGGCCCCATCAACGGCGCCTTCATGATCGCCTTGTCGCGCATCTTGGCGCCCATCGGCGTCGCCACCCACACCCGGTAGCCGACGATCAAACCGATGATCGCACCCACCACGACGAGGCCGTTCTCGGTGAGGAATCCCGTCGAGGCGAGCAGAATCTGCGTGGAGATCGGCAGGTCGGAGCCCAAATCCTCGAACACCCCGCTGAGCTGTGGGACGACGAACGTGAGCAGAAAGATGACGACCAGGATGGCCGTGGTCGCAAGGATCGCGGGATAGACCATCGCCGAGACGATCTGGCTGCGGCGGGCGACTTCGCGCTCCTGGAAGTCGGCCAAGCGGCCCGCCACCTCAGAGAACTGACCGCTGGCTTCGCCGGCCTTGAGCGTCTCGGTGAAAATGGACTGAAACAGCTTTGGGTGCTTGGCCAAAGCCTCCGAGACCGGCATACCGCCCCGGACGTCCTCCAGCGCCTGCTCGGCGACGGCGGTCAGC
>JACFNW010000599.1:0-811 GCA_019454665.1 Fimbriimonadaceae bacterium
CCGCTCTCGGACCTCGAGACGCGCAGAAACTGGCTCTGCGGCCCGCGTTGGCGGCAAACCACGCAAGAGCGTACCGGCTCGGTGCCCTTGTCAGCCGCGAGCCTTGCCCTCCGAGGCCGCCTGCGATTCCGAACGGATGTCAATCTTCCACTCGGTCAGGCGCGCAGCCAGCCGGACGTTCTGCCCGCCCTTGCCAATGGCGAGCGACAACTGCGTGTCGGGCACGATGGCGTAGGCCGCGCCGCGGGGAGTTTCCTCGCCGTCGGCGGGCTTGGCGGCCTGCAACGTCAGCTTGTTCACCTTGGCCGGGTTGAGGGCGTTCGTGATGTACACCTTGGGGTCTTCGCTGTACGGCACGATGTCAATCTTCTCGTCGTACAGCTCGTCCACGATGGCCTGAACGCGCGTCCCGCGCGGGCCGACGCACGAACCCACTGGATCAACGCGTTCGTCGGTGGACATGACGGCCACCTTGCTGCGCTGACCGGGCTCGCGGGCCACGCCCTTGATGACGACCACGCCATCCGCGATCTCGGGAATCTCCAACTCGAACAGCTTCCTCAGCAGGTTCGGATGCGTGCGGCTGACCACGACGCGAAGGCGGCGGCCGGCCTCGTCCACGCGGAGCACATAAACCTTGAGGTTGTCGCCGACGCGGTACGGCTCCGTCGGCACCTGTTCGCGCTTGGGCAACTCCGCCTCGACCTTGTTGACCTGGATGTAGACCACCTGCGGTTCTTTGCGGACCACCGTGCCGCTGACCAATTCGCCGACGCGCTCGGCGAACGTGTCGTGCACGTGGCGGGTCTCG
>JACFNW010000599.1:835-1599 GCA_019454665.1 Fimbriimonadaceae bacterium
CCACGGGGATGAAGTCGCCGATCTCGGCATCGGATTTGCGTTTGCGGGCTTCCGTCAGCGACATCTGGAACGACGGCTCGGTCACCACGCCGACGACTTCCTTTTCAAGCTGGGCAGTCCACCCGTGCTTGGCATCGATGCGCACGGTCACCTCGCCGGTCGCGCCGACGAATTTCTTGTAGGACTGCGCAAGGGCCTCCTCCAACTCGTGGAGGAGTTCATCGAGCGGAATATCGCGCTCGAGCGCCATCTGCTGCAGGTGTTGCAGGATGTCCATTGCCATAGTCTTACCTTCCGTGGGCCGTTCGGTTACGAAAAAGGCGGCCAAAGGCCGCCGTTCCGTGAAACCGTATACGCCTTGCCAGCATTCTACCACACCCCCGGTCCTCCCGGGAGTCGGTTGGGACCCTGGCGACGCCGGAGCTAGGGCGGTTCGGGACCTTCGATGGGCAACGTGTCGGAGGGCTCGGATTCGCGGATAACCGGCACCCGGGCGGGTACTTCCAAGTGGCCAAGGCTGCCCAAGGGCTGGCCATCCACGAGGATTTCGACGCTGGAAACTTGGGGGAAAAGCCCGGCCGTCCTGAGCAATCCGCGCAAGAGCATGGACTCCTCCATCGAGCCGTAACCTGCGCGGAACGCCTCGTTGAACGAAAGCACGGCATGGCCATCCTCGACGCTCACGCTGAGCAGGCGCGCCTCCGTCGGCGCGATGTTGCTTTGGCTCAGGAAGCTCTGGAAGGCCACCACATAGGGGTCCTTCG
>JACFNW010000599.1:1609-1836 GCA_019454665.1 Fimbriimonadaceae bacterium
CGCTCCCGGCACCTGCAAGGGCTTGACATCGAACACCACGTCGTCGCCCTCGATCCGAGGCACAGCGATGGACACGCTCTGCATCTGCGGGCGGGGAGGTTGCGCGGGCGAAGGCTTGTCTTCCGGTTCCTGACGGCGAAGTTCCTTGGGCACCTCGGAGGCCTGCGCGAACTGAACGTACGCCGCGATCCCGGTGACGCCCAACGTGGCGGCCACCGTCGCGATCC
>JACFNW010000600.1 GCA_019454665.1 Fimbriimonadaceae bacterium
GGATCACGGTCTGGCGGGACGGGAGGTGATGGACTTTCGGAAGGCCAAGACCCGCTCAGACCGTGGCACCCCGAGGGAAGCGCCTAGGCAACTTCACTCGAACAAGCTCGCCGCGAATTCGGCGGGCTTGAAGTCGCGCAGGTCTTCCACCTTCTCGCCCACGCCGATCAGCTTGATCGGCACCTTGAACCGGTCGTAGACCCCGATCAACGCGCCGCCGCGCGCCGTCCCATCCAGCTTGGTCAGCACCAGGCCCGTCACCCCTGCCGTCTTGATGAACTCCTCGGCTTGGCGGATGGCGTTCTGCCCCGTGTTGGCATCGAGCACCAGCAACACTTCGTCCGGCGCGCGTCCAAGCGCCTTCTCGGCCACCTTGGAGACTTTGGAGAGTTCTTGCATCAGGTTGCCCTTGCTGTGTTGGCGACCCGCGGTGTCGGCCAAAACGAACTCGACGCCGCGCGCCTTGGCCGCTTGGATCGCGTCGAACAACACGGCCGCGCTGTCCGCTCCCGGTTGGCTGCGCACGATGTCCACACCCGTACGCTGCGCCCAAATCTCCAACTGTTCGATGGCCGCCGCGCGGAACGTGTCGCCTGCGGCGACCAACACGGAGAAGCCCTTGCGCTTGAGCAAGTGGGCGACTTTGGCGATGGTGGTCGTCTTGCCCACGCCGTTCACGCCGACGAAAAGGTACACGGTCGGGTCCTCGTCCGAGACGTTGAGCCCGGCGGGGCCTTCCTGCCGGAACCGGTCGGCGATGGCCTTTTCGAGGCGCGCCTTGATGCCCGCCCCATCGGTGATCTTCTCCTCGCGCACGGCTTGCCTGAGTTCCTCGAGGATCTCGCCGGCGGTCTGGATGTGCGTGTCGGCCTGAAGCAGGGCCTCTTCGAGTTCGTCGTAGAACTCGTCGTCAATCACGCCGCGCCCGAGCAGTCGGTCCACGTGTTGCATCAGGCGCTTGAACATCGGCATCAGGGTAGACCGTGGCAAGCGGCGAGGTCAAGGAGGCTGGGGCCAGAAACTTGACATTTGGGGAAGGAAAACCCGGATTCGGTGCCGAACGTGCATGGTCATGAGACCGCGCGTGCTCCCTTGGCTGGCTTTGGCCCTTGCTGTTTCGGTTGGCGCTCAGACCGATCCGCTGTCCCAGGAGGCCTACCTTGAGCCCGCCGCGACGATCAAGGACATCGTCACGGCGCCGTGGCACGAGAACGTGTCGCTGACCAACCTGAGTCCGGACAAGTCGGTGTACCTGCTGACGAAGTCCTCGGGCATGCCCTCGCTGGCGGATTACTCCAAGCCTTACACTAGGCTCGGCGGGTTGGCCCTCGACCTCGCCGCCAACCGGGCGCGCAGTCTTACCGTGGGCACGGCGGTCGGCTACACGTGCTTCGACCCCAAGACCGGCAAGACCTGGGACATCCAAACGCCCCGAGACGCCAAGGTGAGCGGGGCCTCGTGGTCGCCGGACGGAAGGCGACTCGCCTTTCTCGCCCATTTCGAGAAGGATACACACGCCTATGTCGCCACGGTCGAGAACGGCCGCTCGCGCCGCCTGACGAGGCGTCCGGTCTTGGCCACCCAGACGACGGTGCTCGACTGGACGGGGGACGGCAAGCACGTCGTCACGATCCTGCTTCCCGCTAGGCGCGCCCCGGAGCCCGTCAAAACGTACGTTCCTTCCGAGCCGGTGGTCCGCGTGACGGCCTCCGGCAACAACCGAACCCGGACCTACGCGAGCCTGTTGTCGAGCCCCTACGACATGGCGCTGTACGAGTACATGATCACGGGGCAGTTGGTGGCGATTGACGCCGACTCGGGCCAAGCCAAGGAG
>JACFNW010000601.1 GCA_019454665.1 Fimbriimonadaceae bacterium
ACGCGTTCGACCGGCTCTGTGGGAGTCAACCTCCGACGGCCCGCAAGCACAAGGAGCCGCGCCCTGGTCGTCCCAGAGCGCGGCTCGGTTTCTTGGCGGACCCGCCTTATCGGCCCTTGGCGAGGCGGGCGAACTTCGAGGTGAAGCCCGCGCTCCTTCGCACGAACGGGGGATGCATGTCGTGGTCCTGATCCGCGTCCACATCGTGGTCGTGGTCAATCTTCATGCCGATCGTCGGGGCGTGCCACACGATGGCGGCCTGCTCCGGCGTCATGCGGGGCAGCAGCGAGTCGGCGCAGGCCAAGTTGTACGCCACGACCGCCGAGTTGGTGCTGGACTGCACCAGATACTCGGGAATCGCCTGGTCCAGCTTGTCGTTCTGCGTGTGCCACGCGTACCGGTAGTTGGCCCGACCCGTTTCGTACCAGAAGAAGCCCGGCACGCCGACGGCGTTGAAGCTCGCGTGGTCGCTGCCGCCGCCACGGGGCATCGAAGGCGCGACTTCGATCCGCTGCGGCATGTCGGGGAAAGCAGCCTTCATCGGCGCCATCGCCGCTTCCAGCATGGGCTTCATCTGTTCGACGCAGGGAATGCCGCCCTGATAATTGGTGCCGCCATCGTCCACAAAAACCGCCGAGATCTTGTCCAGTTGGTCCTTGTACATCTCGACGTAGCGCCGGGAGCCGTGAAGGCCCTGCTCTTCACCGGTCCACAGGATGAACCGGATCGTGCGCTTCGGCTTCGCGCCGCTGGCCGCGAGGATGCGGGCGGCTTCCATCGTCACGCTGGTGCCCGTCCCGTTGTCCACCGCACCTTCCGAGCCCGGACCGTTCCACGAGTCGAGGTGGCCGCTGATGATGACGTACTCGTCGGGGAACTCGGCCCCTTTGATGTCGGCGATCACGTTGTGCGACTTGATCGGCCCCTGAATGAGCTTGTTGTCAATATGGGCCTCGACCTTCACTTCGCGTCCCTTGTCCATGTTCCAGCGGATCATGTCCATGTCGGACTTCCGCACGTAGATCACGACGTCGAGGTTGGCGACGTTCGGGTCCGGGTTCCAACGACCACTCGTGTGGACGAGTTCGGACGTGGTGCCGTAGATGCGGCCGGCGATGTCAATCTTCGCGATCCGCTCCTCGAGTTGCCGGGCTTCGGGGTTGTTCGCCGCAGCGCCGCCGCGCATGCCCACCGGACGGCGCATGACCAGCCACGCACCCTCCAGGTCCTTCTCGACCTTGTCGAGTTCGGCCAGCGATTCCGGCTCGAGAACGGTCTTGCCGGAAACCTTGCCCTTCGTCCCCGGCCACCAGGCAGGCGTCGTGAACTGGAAGTCGTAGGCGAACGGAGCGGTCATGCGCACCGTCTGGTTCGGACCTCGGTCGAAGCCCATCGGAACGTCGCCCCAGTAGTCGGCGTGGACGTTCTCAAGGCCCCAGCTCTTGAACTTGGAGATGGACCATTCGATGGCCTTGTCCAACTTCGGGGAGCCCGAGAGCCGCGGGCCGATTTTCTTGGTCAGGTGCGTCAGGTGGTTCATCACCTGATTGCGGTGCTTGCCTTCGTGGATGATCTTGTCAACCATCTCGGGGTCGCCTTGAGCGTGGACAGGCACGCAAACGGCCGCCAAGAGGCCGAAGGCGAGGATGCGGTGGTGGAGACTCCGTGCCATAAGTCCCATCTTATCGCAAAAAGGATGCGATGGCAACCCTTTTCGGACACCGACGTCAGGAATATGCCGCGAGATCGGCATTGTAGTGCAGCCCTACGTTCCGATCGCGCGCCAACGCGCCCCGAACCACATAGCCCGCCGCGACGAGCAGATTCCGGGT
>JACFNW010000602.1 GCA_019454665.1 Fimbriimonadaceae bacterium
CGGTCGAACGCGTCACACTATAAGGCGATGGCTCACATTCACGAGTATCCGGTGACGATTCGGTGGCAGGGCGGGCGCGACGGCGGCGGCAGCGGGCGTGCGGAACGCAGCGGCGTCGAGGTGCCTTTGGCCGTCCCGCCGGAGTTTCAGGGAGCGGGCGAAGGCACCAACCCCGAGGAACTGCTTTCCGAAGCGATCGCGGCGTGCTACACGATCACGTACGGCATCATCGCGGCCAACCGCAAGCTGCCGATCGAGGCGCTGGTGACCCAGGCGGTCGGCAAGGTCGAGCAAAACGGCGCGTCGTTCGTCTACACGGAGATCGTGGTCAGCCCCCAGGTGACGCTTTGCGGGGAGGCGACGGACGACCAGGTGAAGGCGGCCGAGGACATCGCCCACAAGGCCGACATGTACTGCATCGTGACCAACGCCGTCCGCGATAAGGTGAAGGTCCGTATCGAGCCCACAATTCGGCGCGGATGATGCCAAACTGAAGACGAGGTGACAGCCCCCATGCGAACGCGATTGGTCGTCGGAAACTGGAAGATGAACAACACCGTGACGGAATCCGTCGCGGCGGTCGAGACCTTTGTGCAGCATGTGGATGCGAAGTCCAGCGTGGATGTGGTCATCTGTCCGCCCTACCTTGCGATCCCGCGGCTCCGCGACCTGTTGCGCAACACGCACATCAAGGTCGGGGCGCAGGACGTGTTCTGGGCCGAGAGCGGCGCGTTCACCGGCAAGGTTTCGGCCAAGATGCTCGACGAGTTCTGCGTCAGCCACGTCATCGTGGGCCACTCGGAGACCCGGGGCCGGTTCGGCAAGCTGGAGACCCCCGAGAACACGCTGGGCTACTTCGCCGAATCGGGCGCAACGATCAATCTGAAGATCAGCGCGCTTCTGTACCGAGCCATGTCGCCGATCCTCTGCGTGGGGGAAACGGCTCCCGAGCGCGAAGCGGGCCAGACCGAGACCGTCATCCGGACGCAGCTTGAAGAGGCCTTGACGGGTTTGGATGCCGCCGAGCTTTACGGCACGGTGCTTGCCTACGAGCCCGTGTGGGCGATCGGCACGGGCAACACGTGCGATTCCGCCGAGGCGCAGCGCGTGTGCAAGTTCATCCGAGGCGTCGTCGGCGAACTGTTCGACGAGCATGTGGCTTCGGAACTCCGCATCCTTTATGGCGGCAGCGTCAAGTCCAGCAATTCGCGGGAGTTGTTCTCGCAACCGGACATTGACGGTGGCCTCGTGGGCGGGGCGAGCCTCGATCCCACCGAGTTCTCGTTGATCGTCATGAGCGCATGAACGCCAAGAACGTCGCCAGCACGCGGTTCGAGACGTCGCGCATCATGACGCCCGACGACGCGAACTTCCTCGGCAAGGTGTTCGGCGGCTCGATCCTGTCGCTCATAGACCTGGCCGCCTATGGGACGGCTTCGCGGTTCGCGGGCAACATTTGCGTCACGGCCAGCTTCGACCGCGTGGACTTCCACGAGCCGATCGAAGTCGGCGAGCTCGTCACGATGATCGGTCACGTTTCGTTTGTGGGGCGGACCAGCGTTGAGACCACGATCGAGGTGCACGCCGAGAACATCCTGAGCGGGACGAAGCGGCACACAAACACAGCCCGCGTCACGATGGTCGCGATCAAGGATGGGCGCCCGGTTCCCGTTCCACGATTGGTTTGCGAGACCCGCGACGAGAAGATCCGGTTCTTGGAGGGGCGGATTCGCCGCAGGCTGCGCGAGGTGCATCAGGCGGAAAGAGAGCGCCGCTTCGCCAACCTTCGGGACGCGAGCGACGAAGAGTTGGATAGGCTGATGTCTTCCG
>JACFNW010000603.1 GCA_019454665.1 Fimbriimonadaceae bacterium
AACCAATTCGCCAAACAGGCCTACAAACTGCTCTCCCGCTTCCCGTGGTTTTCGGGCAATATCGAGGGCAAGGACATGTTTTTGGGCCGATGCGACGTGGTGGTGTGCGACGCCTTTGTGGGCAACATCACGCTCAAGACGAGCGAGGGCGTGGCGGAGTACATCCTGGGCACCATCAAGGCGCAGGTCCCCGAGAACCCGATCGGCAAGGCGTTCTTCCTGCCGCTCAAGCGCATCCTCGCCCCGCTGCGGAAGCAGATGGACTACGCCGAGTACGGGGGGTCGCCGTTGCTCGGGCTGAACGGGCTCACCATGATCTGCCACGGAAGGAGCAACGCCAAGGCCATCCGCAACGCGATCATCAAGGCCCACCACGCCACAGACAACCGGATTCTGGAGACCATCCGAGACAGCATCGGCCAACTGGAGCCAGTCACCCCATGAAGACCATCCACGCCGTCGTCGAAGGCATCGGCCACGGCATCCCCTCCAAAGTCCTGACCAACGACGACCTGTCCAAGATCGTGGACACCAACGACGAGTGGATCGCGCAGCGCACCGGAATCCGCGAGCGCCGCATCTGCGCCGAGGACGAGACGGCTTCGACGCTCGGCGTTCTCGCCGCCCGCGAGGCCCTGGACCACGCGGGGATCGCTCCCGACGAGCTGGACATGGTGGTGTGCGCCACGGTGACGGGCGACATGCCGTTTCCTTCGACGTCCTGCCTCATCCAAAACGCCATCGGTGCGACCAAGGCGGGCGCGTTCGACTTGGGCGCTGCGTGCGCGGGGTTCATCTACGCCACGGCCACGGCCTCGGCGATGATCGAAGCGGGCCAGGTCCGCAACGTGCTTGTCGTCGGTGTGGATGTTCTGAGCAAGTTCGTGGATTGGACGGATCGCTCGACCTGCGTTCTTTTCGGCGACGGCGCGGGTGCGGTGGTGCTGCACGGCCGAACCGACACCGACCGAGGCGTGTTGAAGACCGTGATGCTCTCGGACGGCGGCGGCGCGGAGCACATCAAACTCGAAGTCGGCGGTTCGAAATACCCCATGTGTTCGCCGCGGCACGGCGAACACAGCCACCACATCTTCATGGCCGGGCGCGAGGTCTACCGGTTCGCGGTGACGGCGATGGGCGACGCGTGTTGTCGGTTGCTCGACCAAGCGGGGCTGACAGCCCAGGACATAGATCTTTTTGTGCCCCACCAAGCCAATCTTCGCATCATCGAGTCGGCGGCGAAGCGCTTGGATTTGCCGCCCGAGAAGGTGTTCGTGAACGTGGACCGGTTTGGCAACACCAGTGCCGGCTCGATTCCGCTGGGGCTCTATGAAGCCGAGCGGGATGGGCGGCTCAAGCCGGGAATGGTCGTGATGACCGTAGGCTTTGGCGCTGGGCTGGTTTGGGGTGCGAATCTGATCCGTTGGTGACTCGGCGAACGGTGGGCCGCGTCCTTTCGGGCTCCGGGGTCCGGGTGCAACGGTCGGGCTGGGCTGACGCCAGGCACGGATTCGAACTCGGGAACGCACTCGCGCGTTTGGAGCGTGTAAAGTAAGCGAATCTCCTTGCTTGCGAGCCGGTCATGTCAATCCACCGAACCCGTCTGATCGCTTTGTCTCTGGCGCTCGTCGCGGCGTTGCCCGCGTTGGCCCAATACCCTGGTTCCAAACCCGTTCCCGCGTCGCTGGATACCGGCTTCAACGCAGTGTCCCTTTCCGACGTTCGGGGCTGGTTGGAGAAGCTGGCCGGTCCTGAGTTTGCAGGACGCGGCACGGGCCAGAAGGGCTTTGACCTCGCGGCCCAGTGGGTCGCCGACCGGTTCAAGGAAGC
>JACFNW010000604.1 GCA_019454665.1 Fimbriimonadaceae bacterium
ACGGTGATGCGCGCGCCGTTGCCGAACGGCATCGGGAAGTAGCAGACCAACGCGTTGCCCGTGCGCGGCGCGGCCGCCAGCGGCAGCGAGACAAAGTTGTATTTCTCGCCCCAGCCCTGACCGAAGAAATCGCCGATGGGCGATTCGACGCTCGGGTGCTCGCAGCCGTCCCAATACATGCGAAGCACCAGGTTGCGCCGAATCATCTCGTCGCGCGCACTGATCGTGATCCAGATGTGCTTGACGATCCCCGCGCCCGCGATCTCGGCCATGGTGAACGTCGCGCCCGGCTCGATGGGCACGCAGTCGCCGTTGCCGCCGGAACGGTCGTAACTGGAAACACGCTTGCTGCGGACTTGCGTCTGGATGCGGGCGATGTCGGAAAGGGGACCGTGACTCACGATCCCTCGAATTCAACGCGAGGCTTCAGACTCCTGCCGGGTCAGAGCGGTCTAAGTTCGATGCGCCGGAACTCGACTTCGGAGCCTTCGGCCTGCAACGCGATCTTGCCCCGCTGAGCCGTGGCCCCAAAACCGTCGTTCACCAAAGTGCCGTTCACCCAAACTTTGACCGTATCGGCGCGGCACTCGATCGCCATGGAGTTCCACTCGCCCACGGGCTTCTCGCTGCCGTCGGTCAGGTTGCGTATGCGGCGCGCCTTGTCGCCATCAACGCCCCAGTTGGCTTTCGGCCCGCGCCGCGCCTCCATGTCGGGCACTTGGATGTCTTCGCCGATGCACCAGAAGTCGCCCGCATCGCCGCTCTGCATCTGGACCTCGATGCTCTGCGGAAACATCCCATAAAGCCGGCGGGGTCTCGATGCGTGGACCAGAACGCCGCAGTTGCCCGGCGTCTTGCTGAACCGATACTCGATCTCCAGGCGGTAGTTCTCGAACGCGCGCTCCGTGATCAGGTGGCCGCCGGGGCTGCCCAGACTGACCAAAACGCCGTCGCGCACGATGAACGGCTTAGGGCCGTCGGGCTTGGCGTCGAGCTCGGGCACGTCCATCGTCCATCCGGCCAAGTCGCGCCCATTGAACAGGGAGACGGGCTGGCGCTGTTCGATCGCTGGGGAAACCAGCAGGGCTGCGGCGACAAGCAACGTGGTCATGACCCGAGTGTAACACGGGAGCGGTCAAAATGGACGCCATGCGTGTGGTGTGCTTCGACGTCGGCGGTGTGTTGGCCGAAATCCGGCCCGTGTTTGCCGACTGCGCCCGAGCCGTCGGTCTCGACCCCGTCCCCGCTTCACTCGAGGGCAAGAAGATCGGCGACTTGGCGTTCTTCGACGACTACCAAGCGGGCCGCTACACCGACGACGAGTTCTTGCAGGTCTTCGGCGACTTCATGGGCGTCTCGGCCGAGACGGCGTTCCGGGTGCATCAGGCGATCTTGGTAGGCCCGAACCCCGGTACGGTCGAACTGGTCGAATCGCTCCGCGAGCGAGGGGTGAAGACGGGTTGCCTGAGCAACACGAACGAGTTGCACTGGCGCGTGTTCATGGAGGGCGTCCTGTTGCCGCACCTTCCCAGGCTGGACTTTCAGGTGGGCTCGCACCGATTGAAGCTCGACAAGCCGAACGCCGCGATCTACCGGGCGTTCGAGGAGATCTGTGGGGCGAAGCCGGAGGAAATCGTGTTCTTCGAGGATGGCGCAAAGAACGTGGAGGGTGCGCTTGCGTGCGGCTGGGATGCCGTGCTGATCGACCCCGTCAACGACCCGTGCGGCCAGATGGTGGATGCGCTGCGGTCGCGAGGGATTGTCTACCCAACGTCGTCACCCTTGTATGGTCCAGGAGTGCGTTCGGGTGTAGTCTTGAGCGCAGTC
>JACFNW010000605.1 GCA_019454665.1 Fimbriimonadaceae bacterium
GTCCCCAAGGGCGGCGCTCAAGCCCTGGTCAAAGATATGGGCGGCTTGCGCGTGGTGGACCTGGCCGCCGGCACCGAGTCGTTGGTCGCCGCAGCGGGTGGCGCGTCCACGTTCGGCCTAACCGAGACTTCGCAAGGCACGATTCTGTTCACCAACGCCGCGAGCGGGATGCACGAGTTCGCCCCGGCCAACGGCAAGTGGGCGCTCAAGCGCACGATCAATCTCCCCGGCCTGGAAGGCAAAGGGGCTTCCTATCCCGTCGGCGTCGCCACTCAAGGCGAAAAGGCCTACGTCTGCCTCTCGCGCAACAATCAACTCGCCGAAGTGAACCTCGAATCCGGCAAGGTCCTCCGGACGTTCGAAGTGGGCGTCGCGCCCTACGGGGTGGCTTTGGTGCCCGATGCAGGGCTCGCCCTCGTCTCGAACCAGGGCGGGCGACGGCCCGCGACAGGTGACACCACAGCCCCCAGCGCAGGCACCGAGACCGTGGTGGACGAACGCGGCATCGCCTCGACGGGCATGGTGACCGTCGTGAACCTGCGCAGCGGTCAGGTCTTCGGCAGCATCCGCGTCGGGCTGCAGCCCAACGCCGTCACGCTCCTCGAAGCCCCCTACGCCGCCGTCGCAAACGCGAACTCCGACTCGGTCAGCATCGTGGACTATCTGGAGCGCAGGGAAGTCGTCCGTCACCAGGTCAAGCCCAACGAGGGCGTCCCCTTCGGTTCGATGCCGAACGCACTGGCCTACGATCCCGGAGCCAAGCGCTTGTACGTGGCGAACGCGGGCAACAACGCCTTGGCCGTACTCGACGTCGCCAACCCCAAAGCGCCGCGCACGCTGGGTTTTGTGCCGACAGGCTGGTATCCGGCGGCGATTGCCCTGACGCCCAGCAGCGTCGTGGTGGTGAACAACAAGGGCATGGGTTCACGCACGCGCGTCCGCCCCGAAGTCGAAGGCTGGAACTCGCACGACCACCGGGGCAGCGTCCAAGTCGTGGCTCGACCCGATGCGGCGGCATTGCGCAGCGGTACGGCGGCGGTCAACGAACTGGCCATGATCCCGCAGATTCTGCGCACGATGGAACGACGCGGCTCCAGCAAGGCCAAACCGAAGCCGATCCCGACCCGCCTCGGAGACCCCTCGACGATCGAACACGTGATCTACGTCATCAAAGAGAACCGCACCTACGACCAGATCTTCGGCGACATGCCGCAGGGAAGGGGCGACAAGCGCCTGTGCCTCTATCCCGAGGCCGTCACGCCCAACCACCATGCCTTGGCCCGAGAGTTCGTGCTGCTCGACAACTACTACTGCAACGGCGTCTTGTCCGCCGACGGCCATTCATGGGCGACCGAAGGCAACGTGACGCCCTACTTGGAGCGCGCGTTCGGCGGCTTCACCCGCAGCTACACGTTCGGCGACGACCCGATCACCTACTCGTCCAGCGGCTTCATCTGGGACCACGTCCTCGCAGCAGGATTCTCGTTCCGGAACTACGGCGAAATGGATTACGCCGAACCGCCCACCCCGATGGGCTTCAAAGCGATCTGGGACAAGTACAAGGCGGGCGAGCGCATCGAGTTCACCCAAAACGTCGGCATCGCACGCCTAAGGTCTTACACGGCCCGGAACTATCCGGGGTGGAACATGAACATCCCCGACGTGCTCCGCATGGATCGCTTCCTCGAAGAGTTCAAGGAGTATGAGAAGAAGGGCGTGTTCCCCAACTTCACCATGGTCTACCTACCCCAAGACCACGCCTCGGGCACCAGTCCGGGCTACCCGACGCCCCGAGCGCATATGGCCGACAACGACCTGGCGGTC
>JACFNW010000606.1 GCA_019454665.1 Fimbriimonadaceae bacterium
CGGTACACCGCGAAGAGCGCGGGCGTCGCCAGAAGGCCGCCCAGCGCGCCCTGAACGCAGCCCTCGATCAGGAACGGGACGGCGATCGTCGCGTTGGTCGCACCCACCAACTGCATGATGCGGATCTCGCGACGACGCGCGTTCACGGCGTGGCGGATCGCGATGTAGATCAGGATGCCCGTCGTGGGGACCAGCGTCACGAACAAACCCGTCCCCAGCCACCCCAACAAGCGCAACGTCTGGCTGATGAACTCGTGTTCCTCACTCAAGTACTGTACGCCGCCGGGCTCCACATGTTCGAGTTTCCCCGCTTCTTCGGCGACGCTCTTGCTCATGGAGAGGTCCTTGAGCGTCACCTTCATGGCGTCGGGGAGCGGGTTGCCGATGGCCGCCGGGGCGCTCTGACCAAGGTCTTTTTGAAACTGCTCCCAAGCCCGGTCTTTGGGGATGTGGACGACCACGGCCACCCCTTCGATCGCCCGCAAGGCCTTGGCCGTCTCGCGGATGCCGT
Source organism: Fimbriimonadaceae bacterium (assembly GCA_019454665.1). Classification (GTDB taxonomy): domain Bacteria; phylum Armatimonadota; class Fimbriimonadia; order Fimbriimonadales; family Fimbriimonadaceae; genus UBA2387. The sequence continues at coordinate 512 of JACFNW010000606.1, forward strand.
CTTGGTCAACGGTCTCCTTGAGGAAGACGCGCATCTCCATCTTGCTGGGCAACGAACGCGCGTAGGAGTCCACGCGCCAGTAGGTGTAAGCCAGCCCGCCCACCAGAAAGAGCGCCACCGCGGACGTGGTGACGGCGGCGAAGGTCATCCAAGTGTTCCTTCGCAACGAAGCGAACGCCTCGCTCAGCAGGAATTCAAGCCGGTTGAGCATCCATGCAACTCCGGTCGGAGACGATCTGTCCCGACTCCAAGGTTACCACGCGCCGGTTGACGCGCTTGATCACGGCTTCGTCGTGGCTGGCGACCAGCACGGTGGTGCCGCGCAGGTTGAGTTGCTGGAGCAGCTCCATGATCTGCCAGCTCTGCTCGGCGTCGAGGTTGCCCGTGGGCTCGTCGGCCAGCAGCAGCGAGGGGTTGTTGATGAGCGCGCGCCCGATGGCCACGCGTTGCTGCTCGCCGCCGCTAAGCTGGTGAGGGAACGAATCGGCGCGGTGACCAATGTTCACTCGCTCCAGAATCTCGGGCACTTTGCGCCGCACCTCGCGGCGCGTCGCGCCGAGCGCGCGCATGGCATACGCGACGTTCTCCCAGACCTTCTTGGTCGGCAGCAACGCGAAATCCTGCGGCACGATGCCCATCTCTCGGCGCAGGAACGGAATGTCCCGCGGCCGCAGGGTGCCGAGTTCGCGCCCCTGGAACCAAACATGGCCCGCCGTCTCCTGCACTTCGCGGCTCAACAGCTTGAGAAGGGTGCTCTTGCCCGCCCCGGTTCGGCCCACAAAGAACACGAAATCGCCCCGGCTGATGGTCAGGTTGATGTCGCGCAGTCCAAAAACCCATTGGTTGAACTGCACCTCGACCTTTTCGTACACGATGTAAGGCGTGGCTTGGCGTTCCGGCACGGGAGAACCCATCGTACCTGCGGGCGGGTCACGCCCGGATCAGCGCCAGGAGTTCGGCGGTCTTTTCTGCGACCAACGTGGCATCGCCGCGCGCCTCGACGTTCAGCCGGATCACGGGTTCCGTGTTGCTCGAGCGCAGGTTGAATCGCCAGTCGTCGAACGCCACGCTCAGCCCGTCCAAACGGTCCACCTCGCCATGCCCGAACGCGGCCTCGACCCTCGCGATGGCGGCGGCCGGATCGGCGACGGTGGAGTTCACCTCGCCCGAACACGGGAACTTGGCGATCATGTCGCCCACCAACTCGCCCAACGTCCGCCCCGTCCGCGAAACCAGCCGCGCGATGAGCAAGAACGGGATCATGCCCGAATCGCAGTACCAGTGGTCGCGGAAGTAATGGTGTGC
>JACFNW010000607.1 GCA_019454665.1 Fimbriimonadaceae bacterium
CGGTTGCAGCCGGAGCAGAAACTGCGGGTCATCGAAGCCACAAAGGCCAGTTTGGAGCGTCCGCCGAGCGCCTCGTAATCCTTGCCCACAGCGGTCGGCTCCTGCCCAACGGGTCTCACTTCGAGAGGCGCCAGATCTTCGAGCATCTTGGCCATGGGGTACAGCCCGCCCTTGGACCAGCCATTGCCCTGAAACGGCATGAACTCGATGAAGCGCGCTTGGATCGGCCGATCCGCCACGAACCGCACAAAGTCCTGAAGTTCGTCCTCGTTGACGCCCGCCATGACGACCACGTTCAGCTTCAGGGGTGCGAAACCCGCCGCGAGTGCGGCCTCGATCCCTTCCAACACGGTTTCAAGGCCGTCCCTGCGCGTGAGTTCGATGAAGCGGTCGCGGCGAAGGCTGTCCAGACTCACGTTCAGGCCGGTCAGTCCCGCCTTGCGATACGCCGCCGCGTGATGACGCAGCGTGGTGCCGTTGGTGGTCATCCAAAGTTGTTCGACGCCCTCGATGGCGGAAAGTCGCCCGATGAGTTCCGTCAGGCCCCGCCGCACCGTAGGCTCGCCACCCGTGAGCCTCACCTTTCGCACACCCCCGCGCACGAACAGGCGGACGGCCCGCTCGATCTCCTCGAACGTGAGGATCTCCTCGCGCTCGCGCCACGGGATGCCTTCGGGCGGCATGCAGTAGACGCACCGGAAGTTGCAGCGGTCCGTGAGCGAGACGCGCAAGTAGGTGTGCGCCCTCCCATGGGCGTCCATCCACGGCAACCGCGCGGGACGGTCTTCAAGGCGGCTGAGGGTCGTCAACGCTTCTCCATAGTATCCGACATAGTATCCGACGAAATTGGTCCCGGACTATGATAAACATCATATCGCCCTCCGTGCAGAGCCCCAGAATGACATCGTGACTCAGGATCCCAAAGCCAACCGCATCCTCCTGCTGAACACGCTCGCCTTCACGGTGTGTTTCGCCGTGTGGACGATGTACGGCGTGTTGGTCACGTTCCTGGCGGACAACCGCGTGATGGACCTCGACAAGGCCCAGATCGGTTGGCTCATCGGCGTCCCGATCCTCACTGGTTCGCTTTTCAGGCTGCCGGTGGGGATGCTCACCGACCACTTTGGCGGCAGACCGGTCTACGCGGGCGTGATGTTCTTCGCAGCCGCCTCCACGACTCTGGTCAGCTTTGCGTACGACTTCTGGAGCCTACTGTTCGCAGGACTGATGTTTGGGACGAGCGGCTCGGCCTTTGCCGTCGGCATCGCCTACTCTTCGATCTGGTTCCCGCGCGAAAAGCAGGGCACGGCTCTCGGCATCTTCGGCGTCGGCAATGCCGGCGCGGCGCTGACCACGCTGGGTGCCCCGACCCTTCTGGCGCGGCTCACCGAGAACGGGACCGCGCTCGACGGCTGGCGCAAGTTGCCCCTCGTCTACGCGGCCGCCCTTGGCCTCATGGCCGTGATCTTCCTGATCTTCACCGAGAACAAGTTCATCCCGGAAGCCCACCGAAAGACGTGGAGGGCGTCCCTGGCTCCGCTCAAGCAGATGCGCGTCTGGCGCTTCGGGGCCTATTACTTCCTCGTGTTCGGCGCGTTCGTCGCTCTGGCCCAATGGCTGGTGCCCTACTACCTCAACGTCTACGGGCTCAGCTTGGCCATGGCGGGCATGTTGGCCTCGGTGTTCAGCCTCCCGTCCGGCGTCATCCGGGCTCTGGGCGGGTGGGCTTCCGACAAGTTCGGCGCGCGCACGACGATGTACTGGGTGCTGAGCACGTGCGCCGTCTTCTTCCTGCTGCTCATCGCGCCGCGCATG
>JACFNW010000608.1 GCA_019454665.1 Fimbriimonadaceae bacterium
GGCTCAGCCCGACGACCGACCAGCCGATCGAAGCGGGGCAGGTGTGGACGATCGAGCCCGGCGTGTACATCGAGGGCTTCGGCGGAGTCCGCATCGAGGACGACGTGCTGGTCACCGAAAACGGCCCCGAGCGGCTGACGCATTTCCCACGCGAATTGATGGTCCTGCCGGCCTGAGGGCGCGATGCACGACAAACGAACCCGAGGCGGCCTGAACTTCGCGTGTGGACGTCTCGGCGCGGGAAGCATGGCGTCGTTGGTCGGCTTGCGGGGTCCGCTTCGGTCTCGCTTGATCGAAGCCCTGCACACGGGCAAGGGGCTCTCTGAGGCCGGTGCCGCACGCGAGGGGTTCTGGGTGGCCGCGGAACCACGGCTGCCTCGTTTCCGGGGGACGCTTCAGGGCTGGGCGAAGGGACGGCTTGGCGCCCGCGACCCCGCCGAGTTGGTCCATGCCCTCACCGCATTGGGATTGTGGGAATCCCGAGCCGCATCCCGTGCCCGCTTGTCCGACGGTGAGCAACGGTTGGCGGCCACGCTGCCCGCGCTTCTCTCGGATGCCGACGCCCTGTTCGTGCCCGAATCGGTGCTCGCGGGTCTTGACGTGGTGGATCAAGAGCGCGTCCTCGCCCTGCTGGAATCGCGGGTTCGCGAAGGCGTCTTGGCGGTTGTCGAGACCGATGACTGGGGCGTCGCGGAACGGTGCGATTCGCTGGTCGTGGTCGGTCGCGAAGACGTGTTGTTCTGCGGCAAGACGTCGTCGCTGATGGACCGAGCGGTCGAGGAGATCCGGATCGCGACACCTCGCGAGGCGGCCGTTCGAGCGATGGTGGACCCATTCTCGGTCTCCGTCGAGGTTCATCGGGGAGAAGTCCGTGCTTGGGCACCGGCAGGGCAGGAACTTGCGGCGAAGCTCTTGGCGCTTGGCTATGGAGATGTGGAGTTCGTCGTCGTCCGTCCGGCTCGGCTGCGAGAGACGGTCTTAGCGATGCTCGGCCAGTCGTGAGTCGCGATTCCCGCCAGTTTCGCAGGGTTTAGGAAAGAACTAGATCGCGCCAAGGGTCTCAGTCGCTATACTTCCTCCACGTGGTGATGCCTCATGCATAACAAACTCTTCCGATTCCCTGTCTTGGCGGTCGGCCTGACCCTTGGCTCGGTTGGCCACACTCAGTATGCTGGCAGCGACCGGCTGGTCAATGTGGATTCGGGGACTCCCGTCTCGTTGGGCAAGTTCCGCTTCGACGCTGGTTTCTCGTTTCACCGTGGGGCCGAGGGGCGAACGTACACGTCCGGCGCTTTCGGCTACGGGGTGTCCGAAGGATGGGAAGTCGGGTTCCGGGCCAGTGGCGCTCCGCGTGGCGATTCCACTTCGGGTGGAGTCACGATCCGAACGGGGGGCCGCGACTTCGAGGTCTTTGCCAAGCACTCGCTCAAGTCGGTCGAGGGTCTGACGCTCTCGGTCGGCGCGAGCTTTCCCGATACGCCGGCGCAAGACCAGAACTTCATCACGGCGGGTGCAAGCTACGCACTCCCGCAGGGCGATGCCAAGCATCGCTTTGTCGTTGGCGCGCGTGGCGCGATGCGCAAGGACAGCAACCTTTGGGGCGTATCGGCGGGCGTCGTTGCACCGTTCCAGGCGGGATGGGAGGCCGTCGCGGATGTGACGGCGATCGTTCAGGGCAACAACTCTCTGAACTCGGGCGGAGACGGGACGCGGCGAGCCATCTTTGGGTTTGGCGTGAGGTACCGGCCAGTCACCGCAGAAGGGGCGCCCAGCGCCACGTTCACCCTCGGACTCAGCAACGGACTCG
>JACFNW010000609.1 GCA_019454665.1 Fimbriimonadaceae bacterium
CTACGACGAGTTCGCGGAGGACGTGGTGGAGGCGCAACTCAGGCTCCTCGCCGGGGGCGGGCGGGGCGGCGCCGCCCCCGCCCGGGTCGAACGGGTGGCCCGCGACATCGCCTACCGCGCCAACAGTTCCGCCCGCAGCCTGCGGACGCGGGTGACGCGGACGCTCGGCATCTTGCTGAGCGACAGCCAGAACCCCGTGTACGCCCAGATGATCGTCGGGGCGAACGAGGCCGCCGCCGAGCATGGTTACTCGTTGCTCATGATGTCCGCCCGGGACGATGCCCGCCGCGCCGCGTTTCTCGAAATGGTTGCCGAAGACCGCGCGGATGGCTTGATTCTGGCCGACGCGGGCCTCGACGCCTCTTGGGTCGAGAAGCTGCGCTCGACGGGGGCCCCGTTTGTGCTGGTCAACCACCCCGGCCCCGAGGGTTCGGCCTCGGTGATGATGGACGACGCCCGAGGCGCAACTATGGCCATCGCCCACCTCATCGAGCAAGGGCATCGCGAAATCGCCTACCTGAGCGCACCGCTAAGCACCGACATCGGGCGCAGACGCCTTGCCGCGACGCGCGAAGTCCTGGGTCGCCACGGCATCGCATTGCCCGAGCGGCGTTGGTTCGAGTGCGGGTTCGCCGGCGAAGGAGCGGCGGCGGCCGTGGACCGGCTGCTGTGGCACAAAGAGCCGATCACCGCTATCGCGACCGGCGGGATCGTCGCGGCGATGGTGGCCATCAAGGCGCTGCTCCAACGAGGTGTTTCGGTTCCGGAACAGGTCAGCGTCGTCAGCTTTCACGACAACCCGTTCGCCCAATACATGACGCCGGGAATCACGGCAGTCCGTATGCCCCTTGAAGAGGTCGGTCGCTTGGCCGTGGTCCACGTGCTGGATCTGATCGAGGGTGCCGAACCGCGAGCCGTGATCGTGACCGACCCGCCGCCTGTACTCGTGTCGCGCCAGTCGGTCGCCAGAAGAGAGGTTGAAGTTTGATCCAGCTGAGCACCCGTTCCACCATGCCCCCCTACCGTCGCGCCTGGGAACACGGGATTTGCGTAGGACGCGCCTACGAACTCCTCAGGGCAGACGTCCAAGAGCACTTGGCCCAAGTCTGCGACGCCGTGCCGTTCCGTGCGTGCCGGTTCCATGGCCTGTTTCACGACGACATGCAGGTGGTCATCCGGCACACGGATGGCTCGCTGCGGTTCCAATGGGGCCACGTGGGCAAGGTGTTCGACGCCATGCTCCGCATCGGGCTGAAGCCGTTCGTCGAGTTGAACCCCATGCCGCGCGCTTTGGCCTCGGGCGAGCAGACGTTCTTCTATTGGCGCAAGAACGTCACGCCTCCCAAGGACTATGCGGAGTGGTCCCTGTTGGTCGAGAGCTTCGCTCGCTGGGCCATCGCCCGCTACGGGTCGGAGGAGGTCCGTTCGTGGCGCTTCGAGGTCTGGAACGAGGCCAACCTCGATGCGTTTTGGAGCGGGGGTTGGGAGGGCTACCTGAAGCTCTTCGACGCCTCGCGCGAGGGACTGCACCGGGTGGATCCCAGCCTGCACGTCGGCGGTCCGGCCTCCGCCGAGGGCGGTTGGCTGCCCGAGTTCGTCGAGGCGCGCCCCGAGGCCGACTTCATCAGCACGCACGTTTATCCGATGAACGAGTTCGCCTCGGTCCGGCACCGCAGCGAGAGCCCCTATCATCCCGGCACCTACGTCCGCGAGCGGCTGCGGCGGCTGCGGGAGCATGTCGGCGACAGGCCGTTCTTCCTCACCGAGTGGAACGCTCTCGACGCGCGATCCGCCGACGAAGTGGA
>JACFNW010000012.1 GCA_019454665.1 Fimbriimonadaceae bacterium
GTCGGAACCCATGATCGGTGCCGGCCTGGAGGGTCGCGCTCCGTCGCGACCGACTTCCACAGACGCCCGCTTCTCTTGCCTAGATAAGCACGGCCTGCCGGGCAGAGACGCAAGCGACGAACGGAAGGTACGCAAGCCCGGTCAGGCCGTGGCACCCCGGTTCGGTGGTCATCACGAGTTCGGGTGCCATGGGTTCCCGACCTGGATCACGTCCCGAACCCGCTAACCATACCACCCGAAGGACCCGCGGACAACCTATTCCGGCGACTCGATCGCCCGGATCAAGCGCTCCACATATTCCCGCTTCGAGAACAGCCGGGAGTAGTTGTTCACGCCCTGGAATCCGAAGAGCGGCACCAGAAACGGCGAGAGGGCGACGGCCGTTTGGCTGCCCACGAACGAGAGCGGCTTGTGCATCTCAAGGAACATCACCGCCGGCACTTCCATCTTCCGGCGCTTGATCTCCGCAGACGCCTTCTCGATCAGGCTCTGCACCTCGTCCTCGGTCAACTCTTCGGTCCACAAATCGTGCATCGCTGGGGGCTCGGCGGCGCACCTCGGCCAGAATCACCTCGGGGTCGCCTTCGAATCGAAGCGTCACCCCCCGGAACGGGCTGAGCCGGGTGTCTTCCGCCAGTGGAGAGAGTTTGGCACGGTCGGCGTCCACTTCGATGCGTTTCACCGCCTCCCAGCGCACGGCCGTGACGCTCACGCCGCACGTCACCCGCGCCTCGTCGTCGTTCAGTTCGTAGCGCAGCGGGAGCAGAAACTCGAGCGTCGTGCCCAACACGACCGCAACGCCGACGACGGCGAACACGGGGTGCCCCATCAACAGCAGGCCCGCCGCGCCGGCGCCCAACGCGCAGGCGACGACCACGGACGCTTTGCCCGGCTGGCGCGCCGCAAGGTGGACCTGCCAGCGCATCGGAGGGGCGGCGTCTGAACTTTGCATGGCGAATTGTGGTGATTCCGACGATTCCAAGAACAGAATGCGCTAAGGCATCGTCTAGAATAACCGAGACTCTAGCATGGAGGTGGACCTATGGTCACCACACGCGGGGGACTCGAGTTGACCGAGGACGAAGCCTTTGCCTTGCTCGGCATGTGCATGACGAGCCCACAGGTTCTGGATTCGGTTTCGGAAACGGCATTGCGGAAACTTGCCGAGTTTTGCATCCACCGATGCGATTCGTCATCATCCGTACCATTGGCCCCTGGCCTTCGGCAAGCCGCATGCCCGCTCGAGGTGGCGGGAGGTTGAACCCTCCCGCCAACCCGCATCCATGCGCCCCCGGTACACTCTCGCCTTCCCATGAGCGATGAACTGTCCCTGCGCGACTTGCGCCTGCAGAAGCTGGCGCGCATGCGCGAACTCGGCTTCGACCCCTTTGCCGTCGAGCGTTTCGAGTCCACCGGGTCGGCCAACGACCTGCTGGCCGACTTCGACGCCAAACAGGGCCAGGCCGTCGCGTTCGCTGGACGCGTCGTGTCGCACCGCCTCATGGGCAAGGCCGGATTCGCGCACCTGAGCGACGGCGACGGGAAGATCCAGGGCTACTTCAAGAAGGACGACCTCGGCGAAGCCGCCTGGGAGGTCTACCAACTCCTCGACATCGGCGACCACGTCGGCGTCCAGGGCGAGCTGTTCCGCACCAAGACGGGCGAGCCCTCGATCCACGTCCGCACGCTCGTCCCGCTCAGCAAGGCCCTGCACACGATCCCGCTGGGCAAGGAAAAGGAGGGGCAGCAGTGGTACGGGCTGACCGACACCGAGCAGCGCTACCGCCACCGCAACCTGGACCTGATCTGCAACCCCGAGGCGCGCGAGATGCTGATCCGACGCGCCCAGATCACGCGCGAGGTCCGCAACTATCTCGACGCGCGCGGCTACCTGGAGGTCGAAACGCCGATCCTGCAGATCGTCGCGGGCGGCGCGGCGGCCCGCCCGTTCACAACCCACTACAACGCCTACGATATGGACGTGAAGCTCCGCATCTCGCTGGAGCTCTACCTGAAGCGGCTCATCTGCGGCGACATCCCCAAGGTGTACGAGATCGGGCGCGTCTTCCGCAACGAAGGCGTCAGCAACCGTCACAACCCCGAGTTCACCCTGCTGGAGTTCTACGAGGCGTACACCGACCTCGAAGGCATGATGGAGGTCGTGGAGGGCATGTTCCGCCACGTGGCGCAGGCCGTGTTCGGCACGACCCAACTGGCCATGCGAGACGGGTTCGTGCTTGACTTCAGCAGTCCTTGGCGACGAGTGGACCTGTTGGACGAGATCGAGCGCTTGGCAGGAGTCACTCGGGCCGACCTCGCCACGTTGGAGTCGGCCCACAAGGCGTTGGGCGACAAGGTCATCGTCAACACGGCCACGGGCAAGCGGATCGTGCCGGAAGAGGAACACAACCTCGGCGGCCTCATCGAGAAGTTGCTGGAGGTCTTCGTCGAGCCGACCCTGATCCAGCCGACGTTCGTCGTGGGCTACCCCATCGAGACGTCGCCTTTGGCCAAGAAGGACCCCAACCGCCCGGGCATCACGCGCCGGTTCGAGGGCTACATCCTGGGCAAGGAGATCTGCAACGCGTTCAGCGAGATCAACGACCCCATTGACCAGCGGGAGCGCTTCGAGCAGCAATTGGGCGCGAGGGCCAAGGGCGACGACGAGGCCCACCCGATGGACGAGGAGTTCATCTACGCCCTTGAGTGCGGCATGCCGCCGACGGGCGGGTGCGGCATCGGCATCGATCGCATGGCGATGTTCCTCACCGGCGCCGAAGTGCTGCGCGAGGTCATCTTCTTCCCGACCATGAAGCCCGAATCGCGCGAGGACGATTGATGCAGCAGATCTGGGCGTGGGACCTCGGAGGGTTCCGCGCCATCCACCTCGGCTGGCATCGCGACTGGCTCGACCCGGTGTTCTGGACGATCAGCACGTCGGGGCTTGGGTACGTTCAGGGCGCCCTCATCCTCCTGTTGGCGATCCGCAAGACGTTCCGAAAGTGGGTGCTGCCGCTCGGCATCGGCGCGGCGCTCGGCTTGACCGCCAACGTGGTGAAACCCTTGATCCCCCGCATGAGGCCGAGCAACCTTGCCGAGGCCGTCCCGCAGGAGTCGTTCTACTACAGCGCGTTTCCCAGCGGCCACACGACGAGCGCGTTCGCGTTGGCGACGATGATCTGGTTCATCGGTCGGCGCGTGGAGAGGCCGTGGATGGGCTATGCGGCGATGCTCTGGGCGTCGCTCGTCGGACTCAGCCGCATCTACCGAGGCGTGCATTGGCCCACCGACGTGGTCGGAGGGGCGTGCCTGGGGGTAGCGGCGACGTGTCTCGTGGTCCTCGTATGGGGCCCGAAGTTGGGCTTGAGCGAACCCAAGTCCGTCCGCTGAGTACACTCCTCGCCCATGGCGTACTGGCTGATGAAGTCCGAACCCGACGTGTACGGCATCCACCACTTGGAGGCCGAGGGCGTGAACATGTGGGAGGGCTGCCGCAACTTCGTCGTCCGCAACTACCTCAAGGACGAGATGCAGATCGGCGACCTGGCGTTCTTCCACCACTCGAACATCCCGCCCGTGGGCATTGTGGGCGTCATGGAGATCGTCAGCGAGAGCTACCCCGACCCCACGCAGTTCGACCCGAACAGCAAGTACTACGACGCGACCAGCAAGCCCGAACGGCCCAAGTGGTACGTCCGCGACGTGCGCTTCGTCGAGCGGTTCCCCCGTTGCGTGACGTTGGCCGAGATCAAGGCCCACCCCGTGCTTTCGGGGATGCAGGTGGCACGCAAGGGCCAGCGGCTCAGCATCATGCGCGTCGCGCCGCACGAGTGGGAGATCGTCATGAAGCTCAAAGACGAGCCGGCCCCATGATCCTCGCGCTCGACCAAGGCACGACCTCGTCGCGGGCCATCGTGTTCGACGTTTTGGGCCGTCCGCTTGGGTTCGGCCAGATCGAGTTGCCGCAGTCGTACCCACGCCCCGGATGGGTGGAACACGACCCAGAAACGATTTGGAGCACCCAACTCGATGCGGCGCGTCGCGCTCTCTTGGAGGCGCGATTGGCCGCGCGCGACCTCGTCGGCATCGCCATCGCCAACCAGCGCGAGACCGTCGTCGTATGGGATCGCGCAACCGGCCACCCGATCCATCCCGCGATCGTGTGGCAGGATCGGCGCACGGCCGACCGATGCCAGGAACTTTCCTCTGCCGCCGAACGCGTGCGCCAGGTGTCCGGTTTGGAACTCGACCCCTACGTCTCGGCGGCCAAGATCGCGTGGATCCTCGACCACGTCGAGGGGGCTCGGGCGCGGGCCGAGCGCGGCGAACTCGCGGCGGGTACGGTGGATTCCTGGCTGATCTGGCGGCTGACCGGCGGGCTGCATATCACCGACCGCACCAACGCCTCGCGGACCTCGCTGATGAACCTGGAAGCGAGGCGCTGGGACACCGGGCTGTGCGAGTTGTTCGGCGTTCTCCCAAACCTGATGCCCGAGATTCGCGGGTCCTCCGCGGGGTTCGGGGCGGCGCGGGCCGAGTGGTTCGGCGTCGGGCTTCCCATCCTCGCCGTGGCGGGCGACCAGCAAGCGGCCTTGGCCGGGCATGGCGCCGACCGGCCAGGACTGGCTAAGAACACCTACGGCACAGGCTGCTTCCTGCTGGCCCACACGGGCTCGCGTCGTCCGAGGTCGGCCCACCGCATGCTGGAGACGGCGGCGGCATGGCCTTCGGAATCGTTCGCCCTGGAAGGTGCGGTGTTCGTCGGCGGAGCGGCCGTGCAATGGCTGCGCGACGGCCTAGGCGCGATCGAGTCGTCTGCTGAGATCGAGGCGCTGGCCGCCTCGGTGCCGGATGCGGCGGGCGTGCGGTTCGTGCCCGCGTTCGTGGGGCTGGGCGCCCCCTACTGGGACCCCGAAGCGCGGGGGACCATCGTCGGGCTCACGCGGGGCGCGACCAAGGCGCACCTGGCCCGCGCGACGCTCGAGAGCATCGCCCACCAGACGTGCGACGTGTTGGAGGCGATGGCCGCCGACGGCGGGGCGGTGGCGGAACTGCGCGTGGATGGCGGCGCGGCGGCGAACGACCTGCTCATGCAGATGCAGGCCGACCTGGCGGGCATCCCCGTGCTGCGTCCAGCGATGCTGGAGACGACGGCTTGGGGGGCTGCTGCCCTGGGGCTTGCGGAGATCGGGAGTTCGTCCGGCCTTCCGCCACTGCCTGTGGACCGCGTGTTCGAACCGCGACTGTCCCCCGACCTCCGCGCCTCGGCCCGCGAGGCCTGGGCTTCGGCGGTGCGGCAGACGCGGGCGGGTTAGGATGCCGTGCCAACGCCGGGTGCCATGGGTTCCCGACCTGGACCACTTCCCGCATTCCAACCACGTTTCGACAGGTCGGAACCCATGATGGGAATGCCCCGGGAAGACACTACCGTCACGCTTGAGGAATCTGCTACAAGCCCGTATCGCACCATTCGTAGGCGCGGCCCGTGCACTTCGCTCGGAGTTTCGCCAAGGGTCGCAACCGCCGCAGCCAAGAACCGCCCTCCGGATCGGGACTCGGCAGCCGGTCGGCATAGGAGAACTCGACCCAGGCATAGCCTTCGCACCATTGCCACTCATCCAACATCATTCCGCTCAAGTCGAGCTCTCTCGACCACTCCGAACCCGGCTTCAACCCACCGAGCGGCACTTTAGGCATGATTGCCACCTGGTCTGCCTCCGAGAATCCGATGATTCTCGCCCGAGCGAACACCGAGTACTCCGACTGCGGCCAGTTGCAGTCCAGGGTGGCAGGACCGTCGTTCTTGATGACGACCACCAGCTTGTTCGCCGACCGCTTCCACGTCATGGTTGCGCCACAGGCGAGTTTGGCTTGGCCACCCACGAACATCCCCTGGTTCAGGTAAGCGACGTACCCCGCGAGCGCACCCAAGAAGGCAAGCAGCCCGACTCCGGCCGCGACCAAGGTTGGCCCCCACTTCGTAAGAAGCGAGCGGGCAATCGCTTTTGGCCCTATGGTTGCCACGGGATCATGGTAACACGAGCGGGGTGCGATGGGTTCCGGACCTGCACCTGGGTGCCATGGGTTCCCGACCTGGTCCACTTCACGCTCCGAACCCTTGCGTCAGGTCGGAACCCATGAGCGGAACGAGAACAACACACCACCATCGCGAGTTCCAGCCCAGTGGAACACCTTGGCCAGCGATAGACCAAGAGGGCTGGGAACTCGTGGCACCCGAAGAGGGAAGGAGCCGGGTGGCGTGGTCGTCCCCGACCTAACCCGTTCACGAGGTCAGACCACCCTGGGGACCGATCAAGGTGGTGACGTATGCCCTCCCAAGAGTGGCATCGTTTGCGTCGCAGGGTCATGAGCCCTCTGAAAAAAAAAAGAGAAAAAAGTATTGCAGAATGCCGATAAGCGTGATACACTTTGGAATGAGACGAACTTTTGAAATTGGAGTCCGAAGGAATGAGACTTGCGTTTGCATGTGTGGCAGTGATTTCGATCGCGTGGTCGCTTCGATTTCTCGTTGAACGGCAAAATCAGAGTGCTGACCGGATGGCGGTGCTACACTGGTCGGCAAGTGACGGAGTGGGGACAAGAGTTCCGATCAGCTCAGAAGGAATGAGAAAAGATGCGCGTGTTCTGATCATATTCATGGGAACGTGCGGTACGTGCGCTGTTCCGTCAGGAGTTGAAGCCGACAAGGATGTCCTGGCGCTATACCACGATGTTGTTTGGGTGGGCGAGCGTCCAGATATCAGCTGGGGCAAAGGGATTGGTGACCCAACTGGGGAGTTGCATGAAGCGGTGCGGGCTTTTCCATCTCCAAGATTGTACGAAGCGGATGGCTCCGGTACTATCCTGCGTGCCCAGGTCAAGATTCGGGCGGACGTCAGCGAGGTCTGGGATCCATGAAGCAGTCTGGATTCTCCCTTGTCGAAACAATGGTCGTGCTTGGGATCATCCTGGTCGTGGCGGCGATCTCGGTGCCTGCGGTTTGGTCCGTGCGCAGGAAGGGCGACGAGTCATTGACCCGGAGCAACCTGCGTCAGCTATGGCTCGCGATTCAACTGTATCGTGAGGATTGGGGAGGAGCGGAAGTTGGCGACATGCATGCGATGGGGCTCCCAACATCCCAGGCGTTTCACGGAATCGTCGAGCGCACGGGACTAAGACCTCCGAAGAGGCCCGCGGCCAATCCAATCCACTGGTACTATTACATGGTGCCAGAACTCGGTGTTGTGGAGACTCCGAGGATGTTGAGGGATTGGGAGACGCACGTGGCAACCTGCGGCAGTCAAGCCGTGGTAGTCGCGGATTTCACCTTCAACGACTTCAACGTCTTGGAGTCGAACCCCTACAAGTTACGAAAGGGCTTTGGCGTCACCCTTGGCGGAAGCGTCGTCGCGCAGGAACGCGGCGGTGCGCCCGTATTCAATGGGTGGTGGCTTTGTCCGGGAGTATCCAAACCCTAGGAACTGGGAGCGAGGGTCGGCATTGGGTGTACGATGAGATTGGCTTTGGCACGAGCTGGCAGGACCCGGAGCGTCACCATCGCGCTTTCGCTGGCGACTGTCTTAGCTGTCTGGTGGATTTGGCGGTCCAGGGATCTGGGCACTCGGGCCGAATCGGCGGTTGCCGGTTTGTTGGAAGGGCGATTGTCTGACGACCTGGTGCTGTATGATGGATCGGTCGCCTTGGATCGGACCATCAGCGATTGCATCGTCAAATCGGTGGCCGCAAAGCGGCTCGCTCCGTTCCGAGTCCGCCGCGTCGAACGAAAGCCAGCGTCCGGATCCAGCGCGGGAATCGTGGTTTGGATGGAGGTTTTGGAGAACGGCCAGGAGCCTTGGTTCGCCCTCACGGGATTCGATGCGGAAGGACGCGTTGGAGTTCCCCTGCACCGCTTTCTGGAACGGCTCTGGGAAATGAGCCGGTTTCATCTGGGCGAAGACCCTCCTGTTACCGGTCCAGCCCTCTTCGCTCTGTACGCCTCTGCTTTAGGCGAGGACCGAGACGCGCTTGAGGGTTGCGGAGTCAAGGCAATTCGGCACTTCGATGGACGCTTGACTTTGGACCAACTCCGAGCCGCTTACCAAGCTCGGGCGGGGGGACAGGTGCGCCGATAGAATTCCGTCACGACCTCGACCCCCGCGAACGCACCAACGGGACGGGAACTCGTGGCAACCGAGAAGCCTGACACCTGCGCGGGCGAACCTACCATCCCAACGCCCGAAGCACCTGGGTCGCCAAGAGCGCGTTGCCCGCATCGTTCATGTGCACCCCATCGGTGGTGAGCAGGTTGTGCGCCTTCCCCGCCGACCCTTGGTAGGTCTCGATCACCCGACGAAAGGCATCGAACAGGTCCACGAAAACTTCCCCGTGCCGCTCGGCGACCGCAGCAGCGGCGGCTCGGTAGGCCAGCATCTTCCGATTGGGCTCGCCATCGAAGTCCTCGCCGACCATCGTCGGGCAGAGCACGAACACCTTGGCCCCTGCGGCCGCGGCCTCGCGCACCATCGAATCCAAGTGCCCCGCGTAGACGTCCAACGGGACCCCGCTGTCTTCGCTGTCGTAGAACCGCCACACGTCGTTCACGCCGACGCTGATCGTGACGATCCCCGGCTGGTGGGCGAGTACGTCGGTGGCGAATCGCTGGCGCATCTCGATGGAGCGGTGGCCGCCGATGCCCGCATTCACCACACGCACGCGGGGCTCCAGCCGGTTCCGTAGGGTACGCACATAGCCTGCGGGCACGTCCGCACCCTCGGTGATGCTGTCGCCAAGACAAACCAGACAATCCACGCCGTCGAGCATGTCCTGATTCTAGTCGCTCACATCAGGGAATTGGGGTCCACGTCAATCGTGATCTGGACGTTCTTGGGCGCAAACCCCTCCAGGGCTGCCCCGATCGGGGCGGCGGGGGCGTTCGGGGCGAGCTTGAGGAGCAGGTGGCGGCGATACCGCTGCTGGATCCGCTCGATGGGGCAATCCGTGGGGCCGAGGATCATGGCGTCCACGCCTTGAAGCCGCCGCTTGATCTCGGTGGTGGCTCGCGCCACAGCGGCGCGGTCTTCGCCCGAGGCCACGATGTTGACCAGCCGGACGAACGGCGGATAGGCGGCGTCGCGCCGATGCTCGATGGCTGCTGCAAAGAAGCCCTCGTAGTCGTGGGCCTGGGCCGCCAGAACGGCCACGTTCTCGGGGTTGAACGTCTGGATGACCACGCTCCCCGGCTTGCGCCCGCGCCCCGCGCGGCCCGCCACCTGGCTCAGAAGTTGGAACGTCCGCTCGCCCGCCCGAAAGTCGGGCACGTTGAGCGTGATGTCGGCCAGGATCACTCCCACCACGGTGACATTCGGGAAGTCGAGCCCCTTGGCCACCATCTGGGTCCCGACCAGCACGTTCGAGGACCCGCTCCGGAAACCTGCAAGGACGGCCTCCAACGCCCCGCGCTTGCGGGCGATGTCGCGGTCCAAGCGGTCCACCAACGCGTGTTCGAAGAGTTTGGCGACCGTTTCCTCGACCTTCTCGGTCCCCATGCCCATCGGCTTCACTTTGGTGCCACCGCATTGGGGGCAAATGTCGGGGGCGCGCATCCGGTGGTCGCAGTGGTGGCAACGCAGGCTGTTCTCGGAGCGGTGGTAGGAAAGGGCGACCGCGCAATGGGGGCACATGAACCGATGCCCACAGGACCGGCACAGCATGAACGACGAGTAGGCCCGCCGATTCAGGAACAGGATGACCTGCTCCCGCCGCTCCAAAGCCTGATCCATCAGGTCGGCCAACGCGGGCGTGAAGATGGCCGGGTGGCCTTCCTGATAGCCCACGCGCAGGTCCTCGACCTGCACCGAGGGTAATTGGGCGTTCGCCGCCCGCTTCCTGAGTTCGAGGCGAATGAGTTGACCGTCGAGCGACTCCTGGTACGACTCCAGGCTCGGGGTGGCCGAGCCAAGAACGAGCGGCGCGCCGAACCGCTCGGCCAAGAAGGTCGCGACCCGCTTGGCATGGTAGCGGGGGTTGGATTCCTGCTTGTACGAGGCCTCGTGCTCCTCGTCGAGGACGATCAGGCCCACATCGTTGAGGGGTGCGAACAAGGCGCTGCGCGGACCGAGAACGACCGACGCCTCGCCGGAGCGGATCCGCATCCAGTTGTCGAGCCGCTCGCGCGGCGGCAAGTCGCTGTGCAGCACGGCCACGGCTCGGCCAAACCGGTCGCGCAACTGGGCCACGACCTGGGCCGTGAGCGCAAACTCGGGCACCACGTACAACACCGCGCGGCCGAGACGCAGCGACGCCCCGGCCGCACGCAGGTAGACCCCCGTCGTGCCGCGCCCCCACCCGCCGTGCAACAAGAAGCGTTCGGCCCGCCGGTTGCGGACGGCCCCGGTGATCGCCCCGATCGCGGCCTGCTGTTCGGGGTTGGGATCGGGAACGGCGCGAGTGCCGAACGCCTCGTCTTCGGCACGCACGAGCAGCCCTGCCTTGAGCAAGGCGCCCAGCGTCGCTTCGGTCACGCCGCACAGCGCCTTGGCCTCGGCATGCGAGAAGGTCGCCGAGCCCGAGCCCTGGAGCGTCATCAGGGTCAGGGCCTGGGCCGGCTTCTTGCGACCCTCTTTGCGGATGAACGCCTCGATCGCGCCCTCGTCGGGGCTGAGGCGGATCTGCTCGGGCTTCCTCGCCTCTTGGAAAGGGACCAAGACGCGGCGGGCACGGACGACGCCTTTGGCGCGCAGCAGCCGAAGCAAACGGAGGGAGCCCTCGGGCAACGGCCTGCCGGGACGCTCGATCCAGAGCCCACCCGAGTCTTGCAGGCTGCGCACGACCTCCTGTTGGGCCGGGGTCAGCGGGGCGGACGAAGCCTGCTCGGGAGGGCTCAGGGTCCACTCGACTCCCAACCGATCGCGCACCCCGGGCGGGAGAACGACCGCAAGCGATTGGGTGAACGGCGAGAGGTACTCCTCGGAGACGAATCGGGCCACGGCCACGATGGCCTCGGGAACGCCAAGGCCCGCCACCGGCTCCCCGGCTTCTTTCAGGCGCGAGAACGAGAATCCCAACTCGGCTTCGTCGAGCCGGTGCGCCGCGACGACGTAGCCAAGGGCGTCGCGGTTGCCGAGGGGGACGAACAGAGCGTCGCCGACCACCGCCTCTTCCGAGGCGTAGGTGTAAATCGCGTCGGTGCCGCCTTCGCGGGGCGGGATCGCCACCTCGACCACACGCCTTCGCTCGGCTTCCTGCACGCCGACAAGTGTATTCCCCTGGGGCCCGTCAGCGCATGAGGAACCGCATGACGATGGCGGTGATGATCCCCCCGGAAGCCACGCCCCACAGGTAGGCGTTGCGGATCAGCTTGGTGCGGGTCGTTTCCTCCTGGTCCTTGGGCGGGTCGAGGCGCACCTTGGAGACGTCGAACGTGAACGTGTTCCAGTCGTCGGTCACGGTCACCTGCATCTCCTTGTGATCGAACTTGACCACCTTGCACGCCCACCAACCCCAGAACGGCAATGGGCAGGTGATCTTCTCTCCCGGAAGGAAGCGCGCCGGGCGAACCTGTTCGGGCACGAGCGCGTGCTCGCCGCCGCTCATGAACCTGACGCGAACCTCCCGGGGACCCGTTGCCAACACCTCGGCAGGGTAGTACTTCTTGTCCGCCGACA
Organism: Fimbriimonadaceae bacterium; assembly: GCA_019454665.1. Taxonomy (GTDB): domain Bacteria; phylum Armatimonadota; class Fimbriimonadia; order Fimbriimonadales; family Fimbriimonadaceae; genus UBA2387. Next base: position 11,664 of record JACFNW010000012.1, read on the forward strand.
GCGCGAACACCAGTTGGCCCGGCGCAACCTGCTGGGTGGGTTGGGGCGCCACTTCGGCCAACGCCTGCTCGATCGCTTCGCGCGAAAGGCCCGCTTCTTCGGCTGCGGCGAGCAACGCATCGGTGCCGACGGTGTGGACTTCGCCTGCGTCCATCCGCCGCTGAATCTCCTCGGCGCGAGCGAGCACTTCCCTTGCCTGCTCGGGTGAAAGGTGTTCCAGAGTCATGGTGACCGAGTAGTGTACAGCGAACCTGTGCAAAACCGGTGAACAACGTCTCGATGGACGCATTTCGGGTCGCGTCAGGCCGCCGCGTGGCCCATACTCATAGGTCCCGATGACGTCGCAAGAATCCGCCGTTCCCTTACACGACCTCGACGCCGAGATGAGCGTTCTGGGTTCGATGTTGCTCTCCGAGAGGGCGGCGGAAGAGATCCTGCCGATGCTCAAGGACGAGCACTTCTATCGGCCCGCCCACCGCGAGATTTACCGCGCCATGCGGCAACTCGTCATGGACTCGAAGGCCATTGATCTGCTCACGCTCCGCGCCGAACTCCAGGCGAGGGGCAAACTCGGCGACGTAGGCGGAGTGGACTACCTGTACCAAATCGCCGAAATGGTGCCCAGCGCGGCGAACGCCGTTCATTACGCGACCATCGTGCTGGACATGGCCACGCTGCGTGCGTTGGAAGACGCCGGACGGGAGATCGTCCACATCGCGCGCGAAGAAGACGGCTCGGTCAAGGAGAAGGTGGATGCCGCCGAGCAGAAGCTGTTCCTGGTCAGCGCCGACAAGCTCGGCAAACAGTTCACCACGGTGGTCGAACTCGCGAAGGAGTACTTCGTGGACATTGACCGTCTGTACGAGACCGGCGAGCCGCAGATGGGCACGGCCTGCGGGTTCAGCGACCTGGACGAGGTGACCACGGGCTACTACGGCGGAAACCTGATCATCGTCGCCGCGCGCCCCGCAATGGGCAAGACGTCGTTCGCGCTCAGCATGGTTTCGCACATCGCGCGACAAGGCAAGGGAGCGGTGGCCGTGTTCTCGCTGGAAATGAGCGACAAGGAAGTCGTGCGGCGCATGATTTCGATGGAGAGCCAGGTGCCGGCCCAGATGCTGAAACGGCCAGACCTTTCGACTCGCGACTACGAACGCCTGGTGGATGGCGCGGAGCGACTTTACGATCTCCCGATCTTCATTGACGACTCGTCGGACATCAAGCCCCTGGAGCTCAAGGCCAAGTGCCGGCGTCTCAAGGCGAGCCACGGGCTCTCGCTCGTCGTGGTGGACTACTTGCAGCTCATGCGTACCGACCGGCGGAACGACAACCGCGTGCAGGAGATCAGCGAGATCGCGCGCGCGCTCAAAGCGACCGCCAAAGACCTCGACGTCCCCGTTATCGCGTTGGCCCAGTTGAACCGTGGTGTGGAAACCCGCGAGAACAAGCGCCCCGTTTTGAGCGACATCCGCGAATCGGGCTCGATCGAAGCCGAAGCCGATTTGGTCATGATGCTGTATCGCGATGCGTATTATCAGCGGTCGCGAGGCGACGTGTTCAGCGATGCAGGCGACCCGCTTGCGGCCGAAGAGGCCGAGGTCATTATCGCGAAGCACCGCAACGGCCCGGTAGGCACGGTGGTGTTGGGATTCCAGCCCAGCCTAGCGCGTTGGGTCTCGCTGACCCGGGAGGATGTGGAGCGCTACTGGAGACGGCAGAAGGCGAATACGGAGGAGTGATGTTCGGTGTTCGGTGTTCGGTGTTCAGTGTTCAGGAAGAAGGCAATGGGAAAGTGGAAGAAGGAATGGGGACGACATCCCATCTTCCTTCTTCCTTCTTCCTTCTTCCCTCTTCCCTCTTCCTTCTTCCCTCTTCCCTCTTCCCTCTTCCCTCTTCCCTCTTCCTTCTTCCCTCTTCCTTCTTCCTTCTTCCTTCTTCCCTCCCTAATACGATGTTCCGTCCGCAAACGCGGAGCCGACGCTCCCGATTTCGCGCCAGCCGCCCCGCATCACCATCCGGCAGCCCGGATCGCCTGACAACCCCAGGTTGGCATTCGCTGGATAGCCAACGGTGGTCGCTTGGCCGGACGAGCTGGATATCGTGATCCTCTCGCCGAAGATCGCACCCGTGATGACCGTGCCGCCGGTTGCCACAATGGCGCTGCTCGAGCCATTGTGAACCCCGTAGAACAAACCCGGCATCGCGGCCGTCCCACTGACGGTCAACGTCTTGTTCTTGCCGTAGTAGACTCGGAACGAGCCGGGATCGGATGGGTTCGTCAAGAACGTGGGGCTTTGCCAACTGTCGTTCGATGAACTATTGCCGCCGATCCAGATTCGCACAGGTCCATTGGCATTGTCAACCAGAATCGCCTTGTAGTCGTAAGTCAGGCCCCAGTTCTCGAAGTAATAATCTCCTGGCGGAAAAACCAGAACCAGCTTGTTGTAAAGTCCCTGATTCTGCGTGCAGTACCTCGTTCCGCCCTGAGACATGGGCTTGTCCAAGGGATTCATGTTGTACAACTCGCCCGACACATGAAACGTCATGTTGGTCATGGTCGTGCTGGTCTTCTTGAATCCCGCCAGGACGGTGTTGCTCAGAACACCATTGCTCGCTTTGAACCGCTTGATCTGGTCGTTGTTGTTGTTTGCCTTGATCCAAGCCCAGGAACCGAACTTGTCCTTGACGATGTCGTCCACCGTTGGAAACGAGCGATGGGAGGTCTCCTTGTAGACGTTGGAGCCCGACACGGACGGATTCACGCCGCAAAAGAGCAGCGTGCCCGCGACGGCGGCGGAACCCTTGGTCGCCGAGTACGTTCCGTTGGTGCCTACGATGCCGACCGCCTTGGACCCCGATCCGCTGATGGCGACCGACCTCCGAGCGAAGAGGGTGAACTGGTCCACGGCGAGGACGGGCCCGATGACCGAATCCGGATAAGCCTTGGCTTCGATGGTCCTGGAGACGCCGCGGCTGGTTCCTGTGGCCTCCAGGCGGATCGGATGCCCCGCAACCCAGGGCCCATCGCCTTCAAGGTTCGTCACCGCAACTTCGAACGACCCATACGGCAGGTTGACGACCAGAGGTCCTGGTTGGCCCGGAAGCGGAGTCTTTTGATGGGCGCGGTTGGGGTTGAACGGGTCGCCCTCGATCCACTTGAGCTCGTGGTGAAGCGCTTGCTCGGCCAAGTACAGGGCACTTACGTAGTGGGCCTCTGTCCGCGTTCTCGAGGCGTGCGACACCATGATCATGCCCACAGCACCGACCATCGTGACGCTGATCGCAGCGAAGATCAGCGTGCTGATGAGGGCGCCCGCACGATTCCGATGATGAGGCCGTTCCATTGGTTCCGTGACCGTGTGGCATCCCTGCCGCAGGCGAGAGAGCCGACACACGGTTTATCGGAACGTGCGGGTCAAGTCCCCACCGGTGTTACGTGCAGGAACCGCGAAACCTAGCACGTCTACTTCGATTTGGCGGCGAGGTTCAGCCGGTCCATCTCGCGGATGAGGAATTCGAAGTTGGTGAACGGCTCGGAGCCCACGTCGTACCACCAGACGCGGCCCTGCTTGTCGATGAGAATCGTGGCGTGAAGCGGCTTGCTCTCGAACTCGTCGTACGCATGGAACGCCTTTGCCGCCGCCGACTCGAGGTCGTGGTGCAACGCGATCGGGTACCGAGGGTCGTCCATCCACTTCGTCAACGTCTCGGGCTTGTCTGGCGACGCCGCCAAGATGACCGCTCCGCGCGATTCGATCGCCTGCTTGACCTTTCCCAACCCCTCGATCTGGCTCATGCAGTGGGAGCACGATCCCCCAAGATAGAAAACCAAGACGACGAACTTTCCCTGGTGCGCCTCGACTCCGACCCGCTTCCCCTCGTGCGTCACCAGCGACACCCTCGGGGCAGGGTTCGGAGCCCAGGCGTTCGGCCCGAACGCATCCAAACCCGCTGCCGGGACCTTGGGCATGGGTTCGACCCACAGGCTGCGTCCAGCCTGCCGCCAAGCATCGCGCAAGCGCACGAACGGGCGGATCGGGGCGTCGAACGGGTCTAGAGCCTGGAGTTGAGCGTTCAGCCGGGCCGCTTCGTCGGCGTTTCCCTGCGCCAGCAGCGAACGGACCAGGATCGCCAGAGCAAACGCGTTCTCCGGTTGCAGTTCGAGCGACTTGCGCATGAGCGACTCGGCGAGGGTCGGCTTGCCGTCGGCCAGATAGGCTTCGGCCAGCACTTCGTAGGTCGGGCGGAGGTAGCTTGGTGGATCGCCCCACAAGAACCGCTCGCGCTCCTGCTTGACCGCGCGTTCGAGCTTGGTGTAGCCCTCGTCGCGCAATCCCTCTGCCAGCATGATCCGGCCGCTCAGGTCGTCGTTGAGGTTGGTCGCCAGCGTGCCGCTACCGCCCTTCTCCTGCAAGACGGCCAGTTGTTCCTTGGCGGCAGCGACGTTGCCCAGGCCCAAGTGAGCGGAACCTAGGGCAAACGCCTTCCACATGGCGCTGGCCGGCATTCGCGAGGGGTCCTTGGCGTACTCGGCGATCAACTCTTCCCACATCTCGCCGCGCAGCATCATGCGAAGCAGGTTCATGGAGCCCGTGCCCGCCATCGAGAACCCGGCACCTGTGTTCGAGCGCGGGTCGCGCGGCATGGCGATCAGTTCCTCGGCGAGGCGAATGCCCTCGGACACCCGCCCCAAGTAGCCCAGGTTCGAGATCAGATAGTCCTGGTTGTGGGTGAAGTTCCACGACTCGAACGGGAGGCGTGGCATCTCGCGAAACGTCTTTCGCTCGACGCGGGTGGCCCGATCCTGGGCGGCAACGGCCTTGCTCCATTGCCCCGTCGAGGCGTAAATGTGGCCCGGCATGTGTTGGGCGTGGCCGATGTTCAGCGTTCCCGCCAGGTAGCGGTCGGCGTTCGGCAGCGCCTTCTTGGCGTCGGAACGCTCGTCGTACATGTGGATGCGGTAATGGTGCG
>JACFNW010000610.1 GCA_019454665.1 Fimbriimonadaceae bacterium
GGAAGGACCTATTATGGCGCGGCTTTCCGGAGGCGACGCAGCCGAGTGCGGGCCGCTACCGCGACGCCGAACCGCGCCGCTGATTGACGGTTGCGTTCCGAACCCACTGCGACCGCTTGGCCCGGCGCAGGGCTCTCCCGCGCGTGGCTTCGTCCCAATCGGACTCTGTCCACGAGGCAACCGTCTCCAGGGGCAGTCGGGGGGCATCGAGCAAGAAGTCGGGCTCGGTCGTCGTCGCGGCGCGAAGGGGCTGCGTCGTGCGCGGCGCGTTGAAGGGGCAGACCTCTTGGCACACGTCGCACCCGAACGTCCATTCGCCGATCCCCTGTGCGAGACCCTCGGGGATCGTGCCCCGGTGCTCGATGGTGAGGTAGCTCACACAATGCCGCGCATCCACCTGCCACCGCCCGTCCTGGTGCACGATCGCGCCGGTCGGGCAAGCGTCCACGCAAGCTCGACACGTCCCGCATCCGCCCGCCGCCGGGGCGCTCGGCTCCAGTTCCAGCGTGGTGAGCAGCAGCCCGATGAAGAACCAGCTGCCCCGCCGCGAGTTGATCAGCATCGTGTTCTTGCCGAACCAGCCGAGCCCGGCCATCTGGGCGAAGTCGCGCTCCAGGATGGGAGCGGAATCCACGCAAGGGCGGTGGGTGTGGCCCGGCGCGCGCGCATCCAACCACCGCGCCATCGCCCTGAGCTTGGCGCGCAGCACCTTGTGGTAATCGCGGCCGAGAGCGTAGCGGGCGATCCGCGCCTCGCCCGGCCGGTGGGGGTTGGGACGGTTGTAGTCGGCGGCGATCGCCACCACGGACCGCGCCCCGGGAAGCAGCCGCTCGGGGTGCGTCCGGAGTTCGAGAGAGTCCGCCAGGTACGCCATTTCGCCATGCTTCCCCAGAGCGAGCCATTGGCGATAGGCGTCCAGGTGGGGTCGCGCGACGGCCGGCGCGACGCCCATCCGCACTCCGAGTGCGGTCTCGGCGTAGCGGCGCAGCTCGTCGGCGAGCGAGACGTCCATAGGCCCCCGGGAAAGTCAGGGGCGTTCGGTCGCGGCCAGATGGACCTTCACGATCTCGTCGGCCATCTGCACCACCGTGCTCTCTTCCGTTTTCCGTAGCTTCTCGAGCAAGGCGTCAATCCCGGCTTCGTCCACCGGGCCGATGTATTGGTCGCCGACCTGCAGCACCGGGGCCCGGTCGCATGCGTCCAGACACTCGACTTCTTCCAGCGTGAACACTCCGTCCGGAGTCGTCTGCCCGTGGCCGACGCCGAGCTTGGACTTCAGATACTCCCAGATGCGGTAGCCGCCGCAAACGCTGCACGTGAGGCATGTGCACACCTCGATCTTGTGGCGCCCCGGCTTGTGGGCCACGTTGTACATCGAATAGAACGTCGCGACGCCCTCGATCTCGGCGTAGCTTCGCTTGAGCCGGAACGCGACCTCGGCGATGGCTTCGCCGCTCAGATGGCCGCCGTACTCGCGTTGGGCGATCCACAAGGTGGGCAGGATGCACGACTTGAGGTCGGGATAGTGCGTCTTGAGCGCTTCCAGCTCGGCGACGGCGCGGTCGGAGAATCGAAGAGTGAGTTCGTCCGGCTTGGGCGGTGCGGGGCGTTCGTGCGCTCGGCCGACTTGCAGCAGTTCGCTCATGGCTTGAACAGATGTTACCGTGACCACCAGGGCGATTGCAGGTCCCGGTCGCCACGGAGGGCGACCCTCCAAGGATCCCTCGGTCTCTGGAGTCCGCAAT
>JACFNW010000611.1 GCA_019454665.1 Fimbriimonadaceae bacterium
GAGGGGGCGGTTGCCGTGCCACTGGCACAAGCGGAGCAGCCGCCGCATCACGTTCGCCACGTGGCTCCCGAACACGCCCCGATACACGTGGGCTTCGTCCAGCACCACGAACCTCAGGCTCCGCAGGAATGGCACCCACAGGTCGTGCTTGGGGAGCAGCGTGTGATGGACGAAGTCCGGGTTGCTCAGCACGATCCGCGCGAGGTTCTTCACGGCCGTGCGCTGCCGCATCGGCGTATCGCCATCGAGCGTGGCCGGCGAAATGCCCAACGGCGCGGTCAGTGCATGGATCTTCGACAACTGATCGTGGGCCAGGGCCTTGGTGGGGTAGAGGACGAGCGCTCGGCTCATCGGTTCGCGCAGCAGGTCGTCGAGGATGGGCAGGTGGAAGCAAAGCGACTTGCCGCTGTTGGTCCCGGTGACCACGACGAAGTCCTCGCGTGCGGTGGCTCGATCAAAGGCCTCGAGCTGATGGCGGTAGAGGCGGGCGAAGCCGAGGGTATCCAGGTGTTCCCGTGTGCGCGGGTGAAGCGTCTCCGGGAGGTCGGCCCAAACCGCCTCGCGGGCGGGCAACTCGACGATCTGGTCAATGCGTTCCTCGCGCACCCAGCGTTCGATGAGCGGACGCCAAGGCTCATTCGGGCTCGACAACCTCGGCCTCCAGCGCGTCCTTCTTGGGTCGCGAGGTGAGGGTGACGGCCATGATGCTCAGCAGGAACAGGATGGTGAGGGGCACGGCCATCATCATCAGGCTGATGGGGTCGCCGCTCGGCGTGAGCGCGGCCGACGCGAAGAAGATCACCACGATCGAGTGCCGCCAATACTGCTTGAGCGTATCGGGCCCCAGGATGCCGACCTTGGCCAAGATGAACACGATGATCGGCAGTTGAAACCCCACACCGAAAGCCGTGATCATCTTGACCGTGAAGAACACGATCTCTTGCGGCTTCTGGATCAACTGCGTGTTCGGGTACTGGTCCAGATAGCCTGCGAACCAATCGAAGGCGGGAGGCAACACCTGCCAGCACACGAACGCCCCCAAAACAAACAACAGCACGCTCAGGGGCGAGGCCATCTGGATCGGCCTGCGCTCGTTGGGCTTGAGGCCCGGGGCCACGAACCCCCACAGCTGGAGCACGATGAACGGAATGGCGAGCGCGATGCCGATGGCGAACGACAGTTTCAACCGGAAGAAGAACGGCTCGGTGATGCTGTGGAACGCGTCCGTGTACTGGATGTGCTTGGGGATAGACGAGCGAACGAGGTTGTCAATCGTCCGGTAGAGCCAAGGCTCGATGAACCAGCCCGCGACCCAGCCGGCCACCAGAAACATGAGGCTTCGGACGATCCTGGTCCGAAGCTCCTCGAGGTGGTCCACCAGTGGAGCACGAAACTCCTCCGGATCGAGTACGGAGGAGTTTCGTTTGAGCAGCCTAAGAAGGCTGAAGAGGCCGGGCATAGCGCCCGAAGAGCCTACCTTTCCAGCAGGAAGCGTTGCTTGACTTTGAGTCTATTGAGCGTGGCGTTCGTGCCGGGTGTCGCGCCCGGTCGTCCGGCGCCGCGGCCCATGCCGGGGAATCCGCCGGGAGGTCCACCTTGGAACGGAGGTCCGCCGCGCACACCGCCCGGGATCGCACCGGCCGGAGGACCGCCCGCGCCCGGGGGAGGGCCGCTCTGAAAGCCGCCGCGCGCCTGTCGCTCGCCATCGTCGCGACCACGGAAGCCGCCCGGCACGCCGCCAGGAATGTTCAGACCCGCAGGAGGTCCGCCCACGCCGCCAGCGGGCGGGCCGCCA
>JACFNW010000612.1 GCA_019454665.1 Fimbriimonadaceae bacterium
CATCGGGTCGTAGCCCTGAGCCACCTTGGGGAAGGCGATGACCTCGCGGATGTTCTCCTCGCCGAGCAGCAGCATGATCAAGCGGTCAATGCCCGGGGCGATGCCCCCGTGCGGCGGCGCGCCCAGCTGGAACGCCTCCAGCATATGGCCGAACCGCTCCTTCTGCGTCTGCTCGTCAATGCCCAGCATCGAGAAGACCTTGGCTTGGATGTCCGGCCGATGGATTCGGATCGAGCCCGACGCCCACTCCATGCCGTTACAAACAATGTCGTAGCAATCCGCGCGGACGCGTCCAGGGTCTGTCTCAAAGTAGACGAGGTCCTCGGTCTTGGGTGCGGTGAATGGGTGATGAGCAGGCACCCACGCCGCCGAATCGGCATCCCAATCGAAAAGCGGGAAGTCGAGCACCCACGCGAACCTCAGTTTGCGCGGGTCGCGCAAGCCGCATCGGTCGCCGATGAGGTTCCGCAGGCGGAACAGCGCGTTGTTGCACACCATGTAGGTGTCGGCCACGAAGCAAAGCAAGTCGCCGGGCTGCGCTTGGCACACCTTGAGGATGGCCTCGAGTTCTTCCACGCTGAAGAACTTGGCGATCGAACTCCGTACGGCCAGACCGTCTGAAACCGGAACGGCACCTTCGCCCGCTTCGCTGACCGAGACCACGGCCAGCGAGGCCATGCCCTTGGCCCCGAACTCGCGGCAGAACTCCTCAAGGACGCCGACCTCTTTTCGCGAGAGCGAGGACCCGCCCGGGAAACGGACGCCCCGAACCCGCCCGCCGGCCTCGATCGTGTTCTTGAACACGCCAAAGCCTGACTCGGCAACCTGGGCGCTCACATCGAACAGAGGCAACCCGAAGCGGAGGTCGGGCTTGTCGCACCCGTACAGGTGGACCGACTCGTCGTAGGTCAGCCGCGCGAACGGCTCCACGGGATCGAGCTCCAAGCCGAACTCCTCGATAAGCTCGTTGCACACGGAGAGCGTGAGTCCCTCGGCCAGTTGCAGGATGTCCTCCTGATCCACGAACGACATTTCGACGTCGAGTTGGGTGAACTCGGGCTGCCTGTCGGCGCGTTGGCTCTCGTCGCGGAAGCACTTGGCGATCTGGTAGTAGCGTTCCATGCCGCCGACCATCAGCAACTGCTTGTACTGCTGCGGGCTTTGGGGCAGGGCGTAGAAGTGCCCGGGCTCCAAGCGGTAGGGCACCAGGTAGTCGCGCGCGCCCTCCGGCGTGCTCTTCGTGATGATCGGCGTTTCGATCTCCAGGAACTCTCGGGCGTCGAGGTAAGCCCGGATCTTTCGGATGGCTGCCGAACGAAGGGCCAGCTTGCGGTGCATCGCCGGGCGGCGCAGGTCGAGGTAGCGGTACTTGATCCGCAGCTCCTCGGTCACGTTCTGCATCTGCTCCTCGTCGCTCACGGGGAACGGCAGGGGCTTGGCTGGACCAAGCACGGCGAACGAGGTGACTTCGACCTCGACCTCGCCTGTCGGCATCTTGGGATTGACGGCTTCAGGCGACCGTCGGCGAACCACGCCGCGCACGCTCAAGCAACACTCGTGGCGGATGCTCTCGAGGTCACGCAGGGTCTGGGGGTCGCAGAGCAACTGAACCAGACCCGTGCGATCGCGCAGATCAACGAAGAAGACGCCTCCAAGGTCGCGCACCTTGTGCGCCCAGCCGTTGAGGGTGACCGTGTGGCCCTCGTGTTCCGCGCGGATGGACCCGCACGCTTGGGTCCGTTTGACGAAGCTCATGAAGGTCCGATGTTACCAGCGGTCATCCCT
>JACFNW010000613.1 GCA_019454665.1 Fimbriimonadaceae bacterium
CCGGAACAGCCCCGCCTGAGAAGGCGTTTGGGGCCGAACGTGGGCGAGCCGAAGGACGTCTCGGTGCGTCCAACCCGAAGTCGGGCTTTCGAGGACGGCTTCGCGCGCCAACTCGTTTAGCGATCGGCCGGAATACCACGTCTGGACGGCCCTGCGGAGACTCCTTCCCCACCCTCGGCCGGCATCCACCATCGCCAGGAATCGGAACAAGTCGGCGCTGCAGCGGCACACGCTCGGCATGGCCTCGAGCGCGCGCGCACGCACGGCCGCCGAGGGCGAGCAGGCCGCCACGGCCAGGGCCTCGACCGCAAAACGCGCGTGCGAACCCGCAATGCGCTCCACGAGCGGCAGTCCCGCCGGGGTGCCGAGCGCGGCGACCAGCCACTCGGGCGCGGGCTGCGGGTTCCCAGGCAGAACCCACCCCGAGGAGCCCAGGCGCAAAAAGCGGTCCAGGTCCATGGAGTGGGGATTCGCCCACGCGGGGGCGGTTCCTTGCCATTCGGGCGTTTGCAGTGTCATCGGTATTGATCCTCCTGATCGAATGGGTGGATGGCGACGCCTCGACGTTGGGGCTGGCCAGCCGTCTCGCGACTCCGTCGGACAAGTGATGAACGGCCCAAGCGGAAGTCGGTTCAAGAACGACGAAAGACGGAGACGGGCAAAGGGCCCGGCGTCGGGAATCGCCGCGAAAACGGGTCGTGGGGGAGAGGTCGGTCTCGTCCCGGGCGGATCGTTCGCCCGAGACTCGAAAGTCGCGGGCTACAAGGGCTGGAAGGGCGTGCCGTTCGGCGACCGGAATCCGGTCGGGCGGGCGGGTTGTAGCGCGATGAGGACCATGGTGGTGGTGGTGCAACTGGTGCTTCGACCAGCGACTCGTGATTGTATCAGGCGCGAACGCCCGTTTGCGCTTCAGGGTTCGGTGGACGGGCCAAAGCCCCAAAAAGACGGTCTAGGGCAGAGCTTTGGGAGCCGTCCGGAGCGCCGTCCCCTCGAAAGCGGCTCAGGGCACCGAGACGGGGCGGACCTCGCGGCTGGCAAACGAATGGGGGAGAAGTTCGGCAAGCGTGCAGACCTGCGCCAGCCCCGACTCAGCGACGAGGAACAGCGTCACCTGCGCCGGGTTGCGGGCGAATTCGCGGATCGCTTGGAGGCACGCACCGCAAGGGGGCGAGCCGTCGGCGGTCACCACCACGACTTTTTCCAAACGTCGGCAACCCTCGGAGACCATCTTGGCCATCGCCACGCGCTCGGCGCAGATCGTGAGACCGAACGAGATGTTCTCGATGTTGCAGCCCGCCCAGATGCGTCCATCCTCGCCGCGCACGGCTGCGCCGACCGCATAGCGGCTGTAGGGCGCGTACGCTCGATCCCGCGCCCGCTTGGCCACGGCGATCAGTTCCAGATCGTCTTTGCTTGTCATCGGTGAACCACGTCTCGTGATCCCGCATCTGCCGCCGGGCGGCCGTCTCGTAGGGTTGATACGCATGCGGGACGCGACAAGGTTTCAGTGTTCGCGAAACCCCGACGCGCGGTGGGACCGTTGGCGGACGTTGTTCAATCGAGCGGAATGGCCTGAGCGTGCGCCTGATGGGCGGCGAGCTGGGCCTGGAGCATCTCGGCCTTCATGCGCGGAATGCCCGTCAACAGCGTGATCGGCACCTCTTCCAACATCTGCTTGACCTGGTTGCGGTTGAGCGCCAACATCTTCTGGAGCGTCTGGATGACCTCCTCGGTCTTGGGGCCGGGGTCTATCAGCCGGAGTTCGAACTGGCGCTGGTC
>JACFNW010000614.1 GCA_019454665.1 Fimbriimonadaceae bacterium
CCAGCAACGCCTCGATCCTCAAGGTGGAAGGCGACCGGCACCCCATCCACCTCTATCTGGAGAACGGCATCCCCGTGACTCTCAATACCGACGACGAGGGCGTCAGCCGCTCCAACCTGACGAACGAGTACGTCCGCGCCGTCCGCAGCTACGGGTTCGACTATCGCCAGCTCAAGACGTTCGCGCGCAACGCCCTTGAATACAGCTTCCTGCCGGGCGAAGGCCTTTACCGAGGGTCGTACGACGCGCTTCGCCCCGGCTTCGAGCGGGTGCGCGACGAGGACTGGACCCCCGACCTCGACGCGCGGGAGGCGATGGCCGGCTCGCAGAAGCTCGCCGCGCAGGTCCGGCTGGAGCGGGCGTTCGTGGCGTTTGAGAAGTAGCGCATTCGCAACAGGCTTGTTCGAGGGGCACACTCCGTTGTGCCCTCGATGGCAAGTCATGGCGGGGGACGCTTGCGGAGCCTTCTTAGGGGACTTGGCTCGTCGAGTCTCGCCCTCCAGTCCTGATGGAGGTGGAGGGGCATGCTCCGTCATGCCCGAACCTACAAGGACCCGACGGAGCAGGTCCCTCCAAGAAAACACCCCTGCGGCGAAAGTCGCCGCAGGGGTGTTCGGTGGCTCGTAAGAGCGGTTAGCCGCCCAGCAACCGGAGGAAGCTCTGGTTGCGGAAGAACTGGTCGAGGAAGTAGAACGTGCTGGCGATCGTGCCGATGCGCTGCACGTCCGGCGTGGCCGTCTCGGGGATGTAGATCAGGTCGCCGGGCTCGAGGGCGATGTTCTGCGTGCTGTCGCCCTTGGCGATGAAGTTCGCCATGTTGGCGCGGATGCGCATGAACTGGCCCGGAGCGCCGTCCATCTCGCGGATGATCGTCGCGTCGCTGAGCTTCGAAACGTAGCGGATCGTGCCACCTGCCGCCGCCACGGCATCCATGACCGTCATCGGCTCCTTGTACGGGAACGTGCCCGGTCGGCCGACCGCGCCCAAAACAAGGATGCGGTTCTTGACGTCCTCGGGGACGATCAGCTCGTCGCCGTCCTGAAGCTCGTAGTTTTGGCTGGTGTCGCCCAAACGCAACAACGCATAGAGGTCAATCGGGATGAGTTCGGGGGAATTCTGGCGTCGCAGCGTGGCGTGGCGCATGTCGGACCGATCCACCACCGGGCCACCGCCGGCGGCCAGCAACGTGAGCAACGTGTCGCCGGGCTTGAGGCCGTCCACGATGCCGGGTCGGTTGACGAAGCCGGTGACCGAAGCGCGGATGGCGCGATACAGCACCACCGAGACCGAGACCACCGGGTCGCGCAGCTTGAGCTTGACGCGGTAAAGGTCGGTCAGCTCCTCTTCGAGTTCCTTGGTCGTCTTGCCCGCCGCGCGGATCGTGCCCACGTACGGAGCGCTGATGTTGCCATCGGGGCCGACGGGAATCTGGACGTTGGCCGGCGTTTCGCCGTAGACCAACACGAGCAACACATCGTCGCTACGCAACCGGTAACTACCATCGCGCGACTGGCCAAACGCGCCTGCGACGAGCGTGACGAGGGCGATCAGCGCCAAGAAGAATCCTTTCAACATCGTCCAATCCTCAAGTTCGGCAACGCCGAGACCCGCCACTCAGGACGCGTCCGTCGAATGTTACCTGAAGGAGTCCGTGTCACCTTCATCGGATTGGACGCCTTCGGGCGCCGTTTTGGTTCGGCGCAGGCCCTCGATCACCAAAGTGAACTCGCCACGCCTCGGCATAGCTTGTTCGGCAGGAACGTCGGGAAGAACGCCA
>JACFNW010000615.1 GCA_019454665.1 Fimbriimonadaceae bacterium
GGATCTCCCACATCGAGTTGACGTAGTCGGTCGCGCCGGCGGGCAGCGTGTACTGCACGATGGTCAGCAGGTTCCGGCCGGGGTCGTAGGAGCCGATGATCGGCTTGCTTCGCTGCGGGTTGACGCCGATCTTGCTGCGGTATTGGCCGTCGCCCTTGAAGTAGATCAACCCGTCGGCGACCTTGAGCCGGTCCTCGGGAACCTTGCCGAAGTACGTATCGTTGACGATCGGCCCCATCGCGGCCTCGTCGCCGGTCTTGAACGGCAAGACCACGGTCGTCGTGGGCGAGTGCTTGAACATGCCCAGAATCCAGATGGAAAGCAGGCCCTTGTCCTTGGTCCAGGCTTCCTGTCCCGCGTTCTTCACCGTGTTGCTGGTCTCGTAGCCGACCATCTTCACGCCTTCGCCGGGTCCGATGCCGAGGTGCTTCTCGGCGGCATCGGCGCCGAGCAGGGTGACGCCGCGCGTGATGTGCAGGTCGAACTTGGTGCCCGAGTAGTTCTCGATGGAGGCCGTGTGCTCGCACACCACCTCGGTCTTGGACTGCTTGGTGACCTTGTACTTGTCGGTGTCAATGAAGGCCGGGGTCTGCCAATCGTCGAACACGAACTTGGTACCGGGCTTGAAGTAGATGGCGAACTGGCCGCCTTCCGGACCCATCCAGAAGCGGTCCTCGCCGCCGAAGGCGTTGATGTGCGGGTTCGTCTTGCCCGACCCGATGAGTTCGTGGTTGATCCAGCCGTTCCCGTCGCCGGACTTGGCGTCGTGGGAGCTGGTCATCACACGCCCCTGATAGGCGGGCACGACCACCAGGCTCGGCCCTTCGTCCTCGCCCAGCACGATGGCATCGGTATGCTTCTTGAGGAACTCGGCGTCTTGGGCGTAGGTCATGGGAGCTGAGGACGTTTCGTTGGTGGCTTCGGCCGGCTCGGTGGACGATTTGCCGCCGCAGCCGACGAGGGCGAGGGTCGAGACAAGGCACGTGGACCAGAAGATGCTCTTCATCGCAGACACTTCCATTCGGGTGTATACCCGCGCCGCGCCTATACTTCACGCATGATCTCGGTTCGCGGACTGACAAAGCGGTTTGGCGAACGTTCCGTGTTGCGCGACGTGTCCATCGAGGTTCCCAAAGGGCACATCGTGGCGATCATGGGCAGCAGCGGCGGCGGCAAGACGACACTGCTCAAGTGCATCGCCGGGCTGATCCCCTTCGAGGTCGGCACGGTGGAGGTGGACGGGGTGGACGTACGCAACGCCTCCGCCGAAGCGCGCCGCCATCTGGGTCTGGTCTTCCAATCGTCGGCCCTGTTCGACTACTTGAACGTGATGGACAACGTGTTGTTCGGTTACCGCCGCCGCCATCCGCGATCCACGCTCAAGGAGCAACAAGCCGCCGCAGAAGCGATCCTGGAGCAAGTGGGTCTTGCGGGCACCGGCCACCTGATGCCCAGCGAACTCAGCGGCGGCATGCGCAAGCGCGTCGGCGTGGCGCGGGCCCTGATCCTTGAACCGGCGGTGATGCTGTACGACGAGCCGACGACGGGACTCGACCCCGTCACCACCTACGCGCTCGACTCGCTCATGGTCGAGGTCCGGGATCGGACGGGAGCGACGTCGCTCATCGTCAGCCACGACCTGACATCGGTGTTCCGCGTGGCCGACCGGATCGCGTTCCTTCATGCCGGGGAATTGGTGTTCGATGGTCCTCCAGCGGGCTTCCGCGAAGCCGAGCACCCCGCGATCGCGGAACTGGTTGGCAAAGCCCGCGCC
>JACFNW010000616.1 GCA_019454665.1 Fimbriimonadaceae bacterium
GTGTCATTGTAGTGCTCTACCACTGAGCTAACCGCCCGGAACCCGGAGTATGGCTCAAAGCCGGGCTCGAAGTCAATCTACCGAAGCCTGAACCGGTGCCGGTGCTTCATGGCGTACATCGCCGCGTCCGCCCGACCCAACAGTTCCTGAAGCGACGACGGCGAGCCGGGGTCGAACGTGGCCGCCCCGAGCGAAAGCGAGACGCCGGCCAGGTGTGCGCGGAGGCGGCGCTCGATCTTGCGCACGTCGCGCAACGTCGCCCCCTCGGCCAGAACGGCGAACTCGTCGCCGCTCAGACGACCCAACACGTCGTTCGCTCGGAACGTCAGACGCAGCGCGCGGGCCACCGACATCAGCGCGCGGTCGCCGGCGTGATGCCCTCGCTGGTCGTTGATGGACTTCATATCGTCCACGTCTGCGTACAGCAGCAGCAGCTGGCGCTGGTCGCGGAGGGCCGCCGCCAGCCGCTCCTGGGCGTGTGCGAGAAACCCGCGACGGTTGAGCAGCTTCGTCAGTTCGTCGGTGAGCGATTCGCGCCGCAACTCGGCCTCGCGTTCGAAACGGTGAGCCGCCAGCCGAAGTCGCATCGCCAGTTCGTCGGGGTCGGTCTTGTCGAGACCCAGGTAGTCGTGGACGCCTGCTTCGATCACGTCGAGAGCGACTTCGGCCCGCTGGCACTCCTCCAGAGCCACAACGGCCACGCGGCGCGTCCAACGGCGGAGCAGGGCCTTGCCCGCCTCGTCGAGCGGCAGGTCGCGGGGGCTCGCGACCAGAACCGAAGGCGCCTCGCCCGATCGCTCCGGGTCGGACCAGGCCGATTCGGGGATGAACACGACACGCGCCGACATGACGGAGGCGAGGAGTTCTCGCATCCGCTCGGATCGAAGTTCGCGGCCGTGCACCCAGATCGTCTGGGTCGCGGCCGTCGTTTCATCGGGTCTTCGGAGCATGGGAATGCGGGACGTATGAGGTCCCGTTTTCCTTTAGACGGCGGATCGGACCGCAAACTTGCGTGGGCGACTGTCCAAAGTCCCGCAGATGGCTTGACCGCGCCATGCGCCACGTGGTAGGATTTCAGTTCGCGAGCGGGAGTAGCTCAGTGGTAGAGCATCTCGTTGCCAACGAGAGGGTCGCGGGTTCGAATCTCGTCTCCCGCTCCAGCCTCCCCGACCCGTTCTACCCGTCGCTACCGAGCCGCAGGCTTCGCCGCTTGCTCGTCGTATTCTGCGTTGACCAGCGCCGACCACTTGGCCGAATCCAGCCGATCGGTGGGGTGCAGGCGCAATCCCAATCGGAAGTGGTCCTTCAACGGACGGTGCTTCCGGCAATACCGCACCTCGCCCTTGAGTAGGATGGTCGTGCCCCCGACGCGTATGGCCAGCGACACGGTCTCGCCTTTGTCAATGTAGGCTTGGCTCACCACGCCCGCGCCGTGGGTGGATGCATCCACTAGGAAGCCTTCGACCGACTCGCCCTCCCACGTCAAGACGATCGGCAGGTCGCTGATGTGCGTTCGGGCTTCTTCGGGTGTTGGATCGAGGTACTGGACGGGGTGCTCGATCGCGATGTCCATGTAGTTGGGTTCGCTTCTCGCCGCGGATCCGAAAAACTGGGCGACATGCTGGATTCCGAAGGATTCGAGCGCGTACCGGTCCCCCCGACGGTGCAAATCCTCGCTGTCCGTGAAGATGGTGACCACGCCGTCCTTGATGCTCTTGATCCAGCCGTAGAAGAACCGCCCGTCGGAGAGCCGTTGAAGGCGGGTTC
>JACFNW010000617.1 GCA_019454665.1 Fimbriimonadaceae bacterium
CCCGGTCGTCAAGGAGGCGGGCACCTTCTCGGTTCGCGACCTTGGCGACGGCGTCATGGCCATCGCCACACGCACCAAGATGGGGGTCTTCACGCCGGGACTGGTGGAAGAACTCTCCAAGGAACTGACCGAGAACGAGTACGGCCCCCTGGTCCTGACCAGCGAAGCCAAGGTCTTCTCTGCAGGTTACGATCTCAAGTTCATCCTGTCTTGCGTGGATTCCGGCGACTGGGACGGTCTCAACGCCGGACTGGCCGCGTTCCAAGGGCTTGGCGAAATCCTCGCGCGGCACCGCATCGTCGCAGCGGTCAACGGGTTCTGCCTTGGCGGCGGCTGGGAGATGGCGACGGCTTGCGCGGCCACGGTTTATGGCCCCGAGTGTACGGTCGGTTTGCCCGAAGCCAAGGTCGGCGTGGTTCCCGGAGGCGGCGGATTGGCTCGGTTGCGCGTTCGGTATCAGCACGAACCCAGAGCCCTCGCCGAAATGGCCCTCAAGGTCAACTTGGGCATGACCTCCGTCAACGCGGAGGACGCCAAGCGGCTTGGGTTCGTTCGCGAAACCGACCGCATCGAACCGCACCCGGACAAGGTGCTCTCGACAGCCAAGCGAATGGCGATGGAGATCGGCACCAACGTCGAGCCCGCGTTCGCTCCCCTCTCGGGCCCGTTCGCAGGACTGGTCGAACAAGCTCAAGACCGCGCGCGCAAGGCGGGCGACCTGACGGAACACGACGATTTCATCGGCGACCGCATCAAGGCCGCTTTCGGCAAGAGCCAGTCGTTCCAAGACACGCTGGACAGCGAGCGGCGCGAGTTCCTTACTCTGTGCAAACGCGCGCTCTCGGTGGCCCGCATCCGGCACATGGTGGAGAACGGCAAGCCGCTCCGCAACTAGAACAAACCTATGAAGATCATGGTCCCCATCAAGCGGGTCGTGGACCCCTACGCCAAAGTGAAGGCCCTGCCTGACGGAACTGGCCTCGACACGGGCGGCGCGAAGTTCGAGATCAACCCGTTCGACGAGATCGCGTTGGAGGAGGCCGTGCGCAAGCGCGAAGCCGATCCGTCGGTCCAGATCGTTGCCGTCTCGATCGGGTCCTCCTCCTGCGAGGACCAGTTGCGGAAGGCTCTGGCGATGGGTGCGGACGAGGCGATCTTGATCGAATCCGACGCCGAATGGGACTCGCCTTCCGTCGCCGCCGAACTCGCGGCGCTGGCGAAGGAACTCTCGCCCGACCTCGTGCTGATGGGCAAGCAGGCCACCGACGACGACAACAACCAAGCCGCCCAGATGCTCGCGGCACTGCTCGATTGGCCCCAAGCCACGTTCGCGTCCAAGCTGGACCTCGCGGGCGGACGCGCGACCGTGGCCCGAGAAACCGACACGGGCGAAGAGGTGCTCGAGATGGCGCTGCCGTGCGTGGTCACTACCGATTTGCGACTCAACGAGCCCCGCTACATCGCGTTGCCGGGGATCATCAAGGCACGTTCCAAGCCCCTCGCCAAGCGCGCCCCGGCCACCGAGCCAAGGCTTCGCACGCGAACGGTGCGCTTGGACGCGCCCCCCACGAGGCCCCCGGTCCGCAAAGTGGGCAGCGTGGATGAACTTGTTTCCGAGCTTAAGGCTCGGGGGGTGGTGGCTTGAAAGCGCTCCTCATCGCCTTTGACCCTTCGGAACTCGAGCCGCTGGCCCGCTTCGGTGTCGCCTTGGGTGCTCCCTTCGACGTGCTCCTGCTCACGGGTAGCGCAGACGACGGCTATGGCGCG
>JACFNW010000618.1 GCA_019454665.1 Fimbriimonadaceae bacterium
ACATGATCGCGACGCTGACGAAAGGCTCGGGCGGGACCTTCCAGGTCTCGGCCCGCAGGTACACGGACCCTGGGGGGTCACGCGCGTCGGCGCGTCCACCGGCTCGCCGGACCAGCGGTACTGCGCCAACCTGGCCACACTTCACTTCTCGGTTCCTCCTCTTGCACTCCCACCCACCCCACGGGGAAAACTCCACGGCTCGCGATGCCGCCGATCGGGCGTCAGTGCCGGACATGCCCCAAAAACCCCCCAGACGGTGACCAAACTGTCCACCGCCCTCCACAACAACAAATCCCGCACGACACGTGCAGGTTTTGAACCTCAAACTTGGAGCCGGCGACAGGATTCGAACCCGCGACCCGCTGTTTACAAAACAGCCGCTCTACCACTGAGCTACGCCGGCTGGAGCCCGAGACATTATGTCATCCCATCTTGAGACACGTTGGGCGAGGGCGGAAGGGTGTCGGGCCACTGGGCCAAGTGGCCCCGAGCCACCAGCCTGTCGCTTGGCGGGCTTGACCGGGGACCTGGGCCGCGCAGGAGCCCGGTGATTTTGCCCCGGCAAAGTCTCCAGTAAGCCGCCGCTCTGCCGATGCTGATAGCGGGATGAACCGTGGAATCTACGCAGCGGCGACGGCGATGCAGACCTCTCAGAGGTGGCTCGACGTTGTCACCAACAACCTATCGAACGCCAACACCACCGGCTACAAGCGGGACGTGGTCGCCTTCAACGACACCTACGTCCGCGAGTTGCGGGCTCAGGGTGGCGCAGGCGAGGGCATCGGTTCGATGGGTTCCGGAATGTACGTCAAGGGCGAAGGCACGATCCGCGACAAGGGCGCCATCTTCCGAACCAACAACCCGCTCGACCTCGCCATCGAGATGGACCACGGCATGTTCGCCATCGAAACGCCGCAGGGAGTCCGGTACACGCGCGACGGCGCGTTCAGCCTGAACTCGGCGGGCCAGATGGTCAACAACGGCGGCGGACTCGTCCTCAGCGACCGTGGAACGCCGATCACGCTGCCTCCGGGGCAGATCGAGATCAACTCGAAGGGCGAGATTCTGGTCGGCGGTCGCACCATCGCCACCGTCGGCGTCTTCGATGGTTCATTCCAAAAACAAGGCAGCAACCTCTACACATCCTCGGATGCCGCGGTGCTGACGCGCGACGAAGTCGAACTCCGGCCCATGTCGCTCGAGGGCAGCAACGTGAACGCCATTGACGCGATGGTGGAGATGATTTCGCTTCAAAGGGGCTTCGAAATGGCCCAACGCACCGTTCTCAGCGAGGATGAAGCCTCGCAACGACTCATTCAGAGCCTCCAGCGGTAACGCGCGGGACCGGCTGACCGCAGCCGGACGCGAGACGCCCGACCGACCGTCGGGAGTCGCCGCAAGAGGCCGATCTAAACAAGGTTCGGCATAACAACATGATTCGATCGCTCAACACAGCCGCCACGGGCATGGTCGCCCAGCAACACAATCTGGACGTCATCGCCCACAACTTGGCCAACGTCAACACGACGGGCTTCAAGCAGCAACGCGCCGAGTTCCAAGACCTGATGTATCAGACGCTGCGCGCTTCGGGCTCGATCCAAGCGGGCGACGTTCGGTCGCCCCAGGCCCTGCAAGTCGGCTTGGGCACCAAGTTCACGGCGTCGGCCACCTCGTTCTTGGAGGCGCCCCTGATCCCGACCAACAACCCGCTCGACCTCGCCATTCGAGGCAAGGGGTTCTTCCAGGTCACGCGGCCCGATGGC
>JACFNW010000619.1 GCA_019454665.1 Fimbriimonadaceae bacterium
GGGTCGTCCAAAAAGAAACCGCCGCAACCGGTGAAGTTGCGGCGGCCGGAATAGAGGGATCGCAACCGTTTTCGAACAAAAGTCTAGAGACAAAACAGAGACATGTTTCGCGTTTGACTCGCCCCTTCGAACTCAAGCCCCTTGGTTAGCTTCGCTGACGCGAACTCCACCCCCTTGATCTAGCTCCCTCAGGCGAACGGAACCAAACTCCTGCGGATTGCGGACGCACCAGCGCGGGGCCAAAATGTCGGACGCCGCTTTTTGCTGCAATAATGCTGACGGTTCTTCGAGGGCTCACGGGCCATGCTCCGCTGGTTCTACGTCGCCATGCATCTCCTCATGGAAGCCAGCGCCGCCCGTCGCGACGCTCGCATCCGGTTCCTGAAAGCCGAGGTCGAGATCCTCCGCCGCAAACTGGGCGGCTATCGCGTCATCCCGAGCCCGGCGACCGGGCGCGACTGCTGGCCATCGGCCAGGAGCTGGGCCACAAGGTCGCGGACATCATCGGGATCGTCACGCCACGGACGTATTCTCCGGTGGGTCGAGGAGCTTCGGGGAGGGCGCCCGGCGAAGCGTGTCGGCCGGCCCAAGATCGCCCGACGAGAATGACTTGCCCATCCGCCTCATCCTGCACGACCGTGTATTTCATTCAGCGCGCGAATTCGTCCAACATCACCGGCCGATTCCAGTTGCACGCAACCGCTCCCGGATCCAATGAGTCTTGTCTGACCCTGGTTGGTCCGCCCGCTGCCAATCGGCTGATGCCGTACGGCGATGACAGATTGCAGCGGCTCGCGCGCCAATCTAGGCGCTGACTCATCTGGTTGAGTAATGAGGATCACAAGTGCTTGAGCTGCGGACCCGTGCGTCGGCGGCAACCGGGTCATCCCAAGTCCCGGTGACCGTGCGCGCCTGCTGGCCATCGGCCAAGAACTCGGCCACAAGGTCGCGGACATCATCGGGATCGTCACGCCACGGACGTATTGTCGGTGGGTCGAAGAGCTTCGGGAAGGGCGCCCGGCGAAACGGGTCGGGCGACCCAAGATCACCCGCAACGTCCGCGACCTGGTCGTGCGGCTCGCGAAGGAGAATTGTGGGTGGGGATACCGGCGCATCATCGGTGAGCTGCGGAAGTTGCGACTGCGGGTCGGGCGGTCGTCCGTTCGCCGGATTCTGCGGGGCGCCGGCCTCACGCCGTCGCCGCACCGTCGCGGCCGGGCGGGAGAAACCGTGTGGCGGAAGTTCATCCGCCTGCACGTGAACACGCTCGTGGCCGCGGATTTCTTCACGAAGAACGTGATCACGCCCCTGGGCATCCGCGTCGCCTACTGCCTCATGTTCATCCACGTCGGCACCCGCAAGGTCTACTTGAGCCCGCCGACGTACCACCCACACGAGCAGTGGGTGCGGCAGCAGGCTCGCAACGTGCTCATGTGGCTGGAGGACAACGACTTGCCCATCCGCTTCATTCTGCACGACCGCGACGCGAAATTGCTGTACGGGTTCGACCGCGTCTTCGAGAACGCCGGCGTCCAGCGGGTTCGCACGCCGGTGCTGGCGCCGGATGCAAACGCCTTTGCCGAGAGCTGGATCGGTTCGTTCAAACGCGAGTGCCTGAACCACTTCCTCTGCTTCAGCCTTGGCCATCTCGAGCACATCACGGATGAGTACGTCCGGTTCTTCAACAAATTCCGGCCGCATCAGTCGCTCGGGAACCGGACGCTGCCTGTTGCCCAGATGGGCTCGCCGGAAGGCATCACG
>JACFNW010000620.1 GCA_019454665.1 Fimbriimonadaceae bacterium
GGTGGTCGAGCGGTACGAGTACGCGTCGATCTACGGCGTGTGCGAGGTGCGCGACCCGGCGGGCGCGGCCAAGCCGGCGGGCGCGGAGATCGGGAACCCGTGGCGGTTCCAGGGCCGGCGGTATGACCCGGAGACGGGCTTCTACTACTTCAGGCTCAGGTACCTGGACCCGGGGCAAGGGAGGTTCGTCAGCAGGGATCCGCTGGGGATCTGGGGGGATCCGGGCCAGTTCGGGAACGCGTACTCGTTCGCGGGGAACGATCCGGTCAACCGGGTGGATCCGTGGGGGCTCCAGGACTCGTGGCAAGAAATCGTCGCGCGTGGCCGAGAGCACGCGAGTAGCGTCGAGGCCGGCGAGGGGCTCGAACCCGTCGAGTACACGCCCGCGGCTGATGGAGCGCAGACCTACGAAATCCGTCCATTCACGGCAGAGCGGCTGGCCCAGATTACGGCGGCTCTTCCCGACCGGCCTGGGCAGCGGTTCGTCCGTCTCGATAACGGCCCGCCGGAGTGGCTGGTCAAGGCAGCACAAGAGGTCGGTCACTTCGCCCAGACGCTCGTACCGTTCTACGGCACGGAGATCCTGCGACAGGAGTATCTCGCGGCGGCGCAAGCCTATGGCGAAAGCCCGAGCCACGAAACGGCTCTCGCCCGCGACGTTGCCTACGGAGCATACGGTTGGTCGAAGATTGGCGACGCCACGATCATCGCCGGAATCGCAGTCAGGATCGCCGCGTTCGCCAACCGAATCGCCGGAGCGGTGGGAGTGCGCCTGGGCACCCGCGCCATGCGCTTCAACTCCGGTGCCGACGTCATGCGCTCCAGGCTCGGTCCGGCTCACGAGTCGGCCCCGTTGCAGTACGACGCCATCCGCGAAGTGCTTGAAGCCGAGGGCGTCACACTGCGCTTCAGCGAAGGCGAGTACGCCTATGGAGCGGCAACCGGCAGTCCAGGCAACTTGGTCATTGACCCCAATGCCTCGATCTCCGCGTGGAGGCACGAGTACTACCACTTCCTGTTCGATCAGAAACTCGGCTACCCAGGCTTCGCGTTCTACGGGCGAAATCCTCAAGTGCGCTGGGCATCCGAGCGCGGCGCCTACCTGATCGAGATCCGAATGGCTCGACAGTACGGCGACGAAGGGGCGCGTCGCGCCCTTGTGAAGATGGCCTGGGAGGAGAGGAAGAAGATCTTTGGAACGTGCGGGAGGTGAGGGTCAGGTTCGCTCGCCCATGCACTCGGCCAACAGCCGCTCGCGCATGACCTGACGGACCTCGGACGAGTCCCGGACGTCCATGGCCGTTCCGATGAGCCATGTTAGGTCGGCAGGGACATCTACGCTCGTGCCTCGCTTGTAAGGCGGTGAGGACACTCGGTGGCCGAACGGCGCCTCCGACTGCACAACGAGCATCAGTGCAGCGACGATATGACCAACCATCTCAACGGGCGAGAGGTCCGACAGCGGCGCGACGAGCGTGCGCTCGCACGCCTCAAGAGCGCTTCTCTCCTGGGTCAAGAACCAACCGGTCGCCGATTCAACTGCGTCGTTCGGCGCGCTTCCGTGGCGTGGCGAGGGCAGAATCGAACGCAAGCCGGACAGCGCTTCGCTCGCGGCAACGCACGCCGCCAGACCTGTCACACGGAAATCGGACAGGCGGAGGATTGCCTTGGCGAGGTCCTGAGGAGTGCTTGCTGGACCCGTTCTCGTCGCCCTCCTCGCCCCCTCATGCCCGCAGTACGCCGCCAACTCCAGCCGCT
>JACFNW010000013.1:0-7407 GCA_019454665.1 Fimbriimonadaceae bacterium
GGGATTGGTGGACGAAGGTGGCAACGACGTGTCCTCCGGGTACCTGGCGGCTGCGCGCGAGGGAAGGGCGCGGCAGGAAATCGGCGGCTACCTCGTGCTCACCCATCCGTGGCCCTCGATGTTGCGCGGCATTTACGGCGACCCCGAACGCTACAAGCAGGTGTACTGGTCGCGCTTCCCGGGTCGCTACTTCGCGGGCGACGGCGCAAAGCTCGACGAGGACGGCTGCTTCTGGCTTCTCGGGCGCGTGGACGACGTGATGCTTGTCGCTGGGCACAACATCTCGACCATGGAGGTCGAATCGGCGCTGGTGGACCACCCCGCCGTTGCCGAGGCCGCCGTCATCGGCAAGAAGCACGACCTGAAAGGCCAGGCGATCGCCGCCTTTGTGCTGCTGCGGGCGGGATACACAGGCTCGGATGCGTTGGTCAAGGAACTCAAGGACCACGTCGCGACCAAGATCGGGCCAATCGCGAGGCCCGACGACGTGATCATCTCCGCCGAACTGCCCAAGACGCGGAGCGGCAAGATCATGCGGCGGCTACTGCGCGACGTGGCGGAGGGCCGCGCGTTGGGCGACACAACCACGCTCGCCGACCCCAACGTGGTCAACGCGCTGAAGGACAAGTACGAGAGTTCGGAGGGCTAGCCTTCGCAGCCGCGGAACGGGTAGTGGTCTCCCGGCCTGAACTTGGGTCGGGAGAGATACTCGTTGACACCAGGAACGGCTTCGCCGCGGAGCAGAAACGGGCAGCCCGCGCCCTCGCGCATGATCTTCGTGGACGTGGGAATGTAGCGGATGGTGAGCCCGATGCGCCACTTGTCCGAGGCGTTGGGCGAGGACCCGTGGACGATCTGCGGGTTGTGGATCGAAACATCGCCGGGAGCGAGCACGAGGTCCACGGCCTTCGATTCGTCCACGAACTTGGCCTCGATTTCCGAGCCGAGGACGCTGTCCACCTCGGTGTTGGCTTGCATTTGCTGGTACTCCAGGGTGTGCGTTCCCGGGATGACGCGCATGCACCCGTTCTCGGGGGTGGATTCGGTGCAAGCGAGCCAAAGCGTGGTGACCTCCATGGGTTCAAGGGGCCAGTAGCTGCCGTCTTGATGCCACAGAACGGGCCGGCCGGCGCGCGGCGCCTTGGCGATGTAATGGCTCGCGAACAGCGCGACGTTCGGCCCGATGAACGCCGAAGCCAGATCAACGAGACGTTCGTCCGAAACCAGGCGAACCCAGAACGGGTCGTCGGCGACCAGGTTGTGGTGCAGGTCTTCCGGCCGCAACTCGGGGTGCTTCTTGAGCAGCCAGTGGACGTGACCGACGGCCTCTTGGGCAAGGTCGGGATCAATCGCGTGGCGGGCGATCACGAACCCAGAGCGGTCGTACTCGGCTTTCATGGCTTCGGCGTCGAAGGTCGGCATATGCCGAGTATGACTCGCTCCCAGGGGATTTGGCGAAGCGGGCGGCAGGGGTTTGGCCGGGGCTCGAAGTGCTTAGACACTCGAACCTGCTAGACTTTGAGACTCACGCAACCCCCCAGATGAGGCTCAAGCGCATCACGATTTTCGGCTTCAAGACGTTTGCCGAGCGGACGGATATTGATCTCCGGGGCGACCTCATCGCGGTGGTCGGGCCGAACGGGTGCGGCAAGTCGAACATCGTGGACGCGATCCTCTGGGCGCTCGGCGAGCCGAGCCCGAAGCACCTTCGCGCGCAAACCACCACCGACGTCATCTTCGCGGGCAGCGCGCGCCGCCGACCGCTCGGGTACGCCGAAGTCACCCTGGTGTTCGACAACGAAGACGGGACGCTCCCCGTCCCCACGGCGGAAGTCGTCATCACCCGAAAGGCCACGCGTGCGGGCGAGGGCTCGTACGCCATCAACCGCCAGCCTTGCCGCCTCCGCGACCTGTACGACCTGCTCGCCGATAGCGGTCTCGGCAAGTCGGGCTACGCCATCGTTACGCAAAAGGAGATAGACCAGGCCCTGGCCGCCTCGCCAGAGGACCGCCGCGCATGGGTGGACGAGGCCGCCGGAGTCCAGCGCTACCGCCAACGCAAGCACGAGAGCTTTCGACGGCTCGCCGCCGCCGAGGACCACCTCGCCCGCATCAAAGACATCCTGCACGAGGTCGAGCAGCAACGCGAGCCGCTCCGCGAGGAGGCCGAGAAGGCCAGACGGTACAAGTCCGCCGCCGACGCCCTGCGGGAGGTCGAATGTGGCATGCTGGTCGTTCAGGTGGCCGACCTCGTCCGGGAGATGGAGGCCGCCGAAGCCAGCCTTCAACGATTGGCCCACACGCTCACCCAAGACAACGGCAACGCGGTCGAGTTGGAGGGGCGCATCGCGACGACCGAAGCCAAGCGGAGGAAGCTGGAGGAAGAACTCGCGGCGATCCGGGCGGAGCAGCATCGCCTGAGCACGGGGGCCGATCGGTGCGAGGCGCAACAGAAGCTCAACGCGCAACGCCTGCGAGGGTTGGACGAGCTGGAGGCGACGCTTCGCGAAGACGCCACCCGCGACGAACGCCGCCAAGGAGAGGCGGCGCGTGAAGTCGAGGAACGGGAAGCCGAACTCAAGGCGGCCCGCGAGACTCTGGAGCGCGTCCGGAGCGAGACGGCAGGCGCGGGAGCCCAGGCCGACGCCGTCCGGCGCGAACTCGCCGACGCCGAGAAGGCGCTGGCCGCCGCACGGGAAACCCACACCCGAATCGCCAAAGAGCGCGCCGAAGCCGACCACCGTGCCGACCGGCTCAAAGAGGTGATGCGCGAACTCGCGGGCATCGAACGCGCCATGCCCGATCTGGTTGCTGCAGAGCAAGAAGCCAAGGCTGCGCTGGAGGAGCAAGAGGCGCGCTTGCAGGCGGATCACGACCAAGCGGCGGCGGCCCGGGGCGAACTTCGCCGACTCGAAGCAGCCGAAGCCGAGGAGGCTCAGACGGGCAGGTCTCTCGCGACCAAGCTCGCTTCGCTGGAGGGGCGGCACCGGGCGATCGAACACACCATCGAAACCCACGAGGGCCTCAACCATGGGGCGCGAGCCGTCCTGGATGCGGCGGAGCGAGGGGTTCTGTCCGCCCGTTACACCCCCGTCGCCGAGGCCTTCGAAACGGACCGAGAACTCGCACTGGCCATCGAAACCGCCTTGGGCGCGGCGGCGAACGACCTTATCGTCGCCGACGAACGCGCGGCGAGAGAGGGCATCGAGTTCCTCAAGCGGGAGCGGGCAGGGCGAGCGACCTTCCAACCGCTCACCCTCATCCGCCCGTCGCCGCCCAACCGCGAGCTTTCCGCGCTGGCCCACCGCAAGGGTGTGCTCGGGCGGGCGAGCGAGCTGGTGCGGTGTCGCAAGGAACACGAACCGGTCGCCGAAAGCTTGCTGGGCCGGATCCTGATCGTCGAGACGCTCGATGTGGCGCTGGAGCTGGCGCGGACGACGGGTTGGAGTCGGCTGGTATCGCTCGACGGCGAAGTGGTCCACTCCTCGGGCGCGGTGACGGGTGGCACCACGGGCAAGCCCACCTTCGGCATGGTGCAGCGAAAGGCCGAACTGGGAGAACTGGAGCGCGAGATGAAGGCCATCCAGCAGTCGCTCGCGAAGCTCGCCAAAGCAGGCAAGGAGCGGGCTGCCGCCAAGGACGCGGCCCGCAACGTGATTCAAGAGGCTGAGCGAGCGGCTCAAGAGGTCCAGCGACAAGTCGCCGAAGCGGCAAAGTGGCACCGGGAGGTTCACCACGAACTGGAGTCCACGCAGAAGTCGGCGCTACGCCTGACCGCTGAACGCGAGCGATTGGAGGCGGCAGCCGGCACGCTTCCCGATTTGCCGGTCCTTGCCACGCTTGAAAGCGCGCGCGACGACATCTTGAAGCGACTCGCGGGTCTCTCCGCCGATGCGGACTTGGCGGAGGAACGCCTGAAGGACGCGGAGCAACGCCTGGCCCAAGCCGAAATGCTGCTCGGCCAAGCCACTCGGCGGCTGGAGGCGGCTCGAGACGGCGAGCAATCCCGGGCCCGGAAGCTGGCCTCGCTGGGCCCCGAGCGCGATCAGCTCAAGCAGGCCAACGAAGAGTTGGAGAAGGAGTCCGAGGCGTTTCGCAATCAACGCAAGTCCAAAGACGCCGAGTACACCGGTGCCCTGGAACGGCGGAAGGCCCTAGAAGCCGCCATAGAATCGGGCGCCGAGGACTTGAAGAAGTGCCGCGAACGCATTCAGGCGGCGACCGAAGCCTCCCATCAGGCTGAACTCACCCGAGCCCGATCCGACGCGCGCAGGGCGAGCGTCGCGCAACGCCTTCTGGAGGAGTACGGGGTGGACGAGGCCGCAGCCATCGAGACCGCACCCCATACGGTCGTCCCCTCGGATGCGGCGACCGTCGTAGGAAGGCTGCGCCGAGAACTGCGCGAAATGGGCGACGTGAACCTCGGGGCGATCGAGGCGTACGAACGCTTGACCCAACGCGCGGGCGAACTGGTGGGCCAACTCGACGACGTGGATGCGAGCATCGCCCAAATCCGGGCGTCCATCTCCGAACTCGACAAGCTGACGCGCGACAGGTTCGAGGACACCTTCGCCCAACTCGAGGTCGCGTTCACCGAGATGTTCGACCGGCTCTTCGGCGGCGGATCAGGGAAACTGAGTCTGTCAAAGCCGGACGACATCTTGGATACGGGCATCGAGATTGATGTCCAACTGCCCGGGAAGAAGAAGCAGAAGCTGGAATTGCTGAGCGGCGGCGAACGATCCCTCTGCGCGACGGCGTTCCTCTTCGCCCTGCTCCGGGTGAAGCCGAGCCCGCTGGTCATCCTCGACGAAGTGGACGCTCCGCTCGATGGCCGGAATGTCGAGCGGTACGCGGACATGCTGCGGGACTTCAGCTCGACCACGCAGTTCATCTTCATCACGCACAACCCGACGACCATCGAGGCCGCCCACATTTGGCTGGGCGTGACGATGCAAGAGCCAGGGGTCACGTCGGTGATTCCGTGTTCGGTGCCGGTGGAGCCCTCGGGCCAACGGCTCTTCCAGATGGAGTGACGTCCACCGTGGCAGAGTTCAATATTGCGTCCTTCATGTAGACAGATGAGATGGATGCGTCTCATGTGCCGCACGCCGGACAAGCCCAACGGGAATGATTCGCCGACCTCGACCGAGACGGGTGCTTGAGCCTTGTGGATCCGGGATCCTTCAACCGGGCTCTGTTCGCCGGAGGGGTGCCCCCCAAGCCCTTGGACCGGTAGGTCGAGCCGCGATGTGCCAAACTGGTCACTTCCTATGAGTTCCAAAGGCATCACCTCGCGTGCGGAAAACTACAGCGACTGGTACAACGAACTGGTCCTGCGATCCAACCTGGCCGACTATTCGCCGGTCCGGGGCTGCATGGTGATCAAGCCGCACGGCTACGCCATCTGGGAGTTGATGCAGCGCGCGCTGGACGACATGTTCAAGGCGACCGGCCACCAGAACGCCTACTTCCCGACGATGATCCCCGAGAGCTTTCTGCAAAAGGAAGCCGACCACGTCGAGGGGTTCGCGCCCCAGTGCGCCGTTGTGACGCATGGCGGAGGCAAGGAACTCGAAGAGAAGCTCTACCTGCGGCCGACCAGCGAGACCATGATCTGGCACACCTACTCCAAGTGGGTGCAGTCGTGGCGCGACCTGCCCATCCTCATCAACCAGTGGGCGAACGTCTTCCGATGGGAGCTTCGGACCCGCCTGTTCCTGCGCACGCTGGAGTTCCTCTGGCAAGAGGGCCACACGGCGCACGCCACCTACGATGAGGCCGAGCAAGAGGCGCTCACGATCCTCGACATCTACCGCAAGTTTGCGGAAGACTGGATGGCCGTGCCCGTCATCGTGGGCCTCAAAACCGAGAACGAGAAGTTCGCCGGAGCCGACCACACGTACTGCATCGAGGCGATGACCCAAGACCTGCGCGCCATCCAAGCGGGCACCTCGCACCACCTTGGTCAGAACTTCGCCAAGGCGTTCGACGTGACGTTCCAGAACCAGGAAGGCCAGTTGGAGCACGTTTACGCGACCTCTTGGGGCGTGTCCACACGCCTGATCGGCACGTTGCTTATGGCGCACTCAGACGACAAGGGCCTGGTGCTGCCTCCTCGGTTGGCACCGGTTCAGGTTGTGGTGATTCCGATCGGCCGTGACGAACAACGCGTCGCAACCGTAGCAGCGGCTCACCAATTGGCCGACGAGCTCAAGGCATTGGGCTGGGGCGGTGTCGCGGTCCGCGTCAAGGTGGACGATCGCGAGAAGGAGTCCCCAGGGTTCAAATACAACCACTGGGAGCTTCACGGGGCGTGTGTCCGCGTCGAACTGGGTCCCCGAGACCTGGAAGCGGGCGCGTGCGTCGTCTCCCGGCGCGATGTCGGAGAGAAGCATGCCGTGGCGCTGAGCGAAGCGTCGGGCTTCATCGCCACGGAGTTGGGCGCGATGCAGTCCAGCATGCTGGAGGTCGCGCGGAAGCTGCGCGAAGCAAGCACCCGCCGCGTGGACACGTGGGCGGAGTTCCAAGAGGTCTTTGCAGGCGAAGGCGGCGCAGGGTTCGTGCTGGCCCACTGGGACGGCACCAAGGAGACCGAGTTGGCGATTTCAGACGCCACCAAGGCGACGATCCGCTGCATCCCGCTGACGCCGCTCGACCCTTCGGACAACGAGCCGGGCCAGTGCGTAATGACGGGCAAGCCGAGTGCGTGCCGCGTGGTCTTCGCAAAGGCCTACTGAGCGTCGCCCTTGTTCTTCACGTTCTCGTTGACCGATCGCTCGGGCATCGGCTGATCCTTGTACGGGTCGGCGTCGGAACCGCCCGAGCACCCGGTCGCACACGCGACAGCGGCGACTACGAGCAGCCAGCCATACCTAAAACGCATTGGCTGGGTCCCAGTTGGAGAAGTCGAAATCCGGGCGGAAGAGGTAAGCGTGGCAGCCGTACTGGTCGTACCACTCCAGGGTGGATTCGTTTCGGCCTTCGTAGTGCGAGAACGGATCGGTGCGGGGGTCGGTCAGTCCAAACGTGTAGACGCCGATACGCCTCCATCTCGCCGAGGAGTCGGCGTAGCCGTAGATCAAGCCCCTGTTGTGCACGTCGTAGCCCGTTCCCCGCGTGTTCTTCGACACTCCGCTCTCTTGACCGTTGCCGCCAGCGGCGAACGAATCGCACGTGGCCGAGGGCGGGACGTACTGGCACGGCGCTGCGCCGTTTCGGCAAATCATGTAGGGATTGGCGTACGCCCATCCAACCAACGCCGCTTTGCCGCGTCCGTTCCAGAACACCGGCAGATTCGAGGGCGAGTTCACCGCAGAAGCCGGGTAGCCGTGCATGAGCCCGTTGTAGACGTAGCTGATCCCGCTCGGCAACGCCGCCGGAGGCGCCACGTTCCCAAAGATCGCC
>JACFNW010000013.1:7417-16165 GCA_019454665.1 Fimbriimonadaceae bacterium
TGCACCACGCCGGTGACCTTCACCGATGCGGGGTCCTCCAGAATGGCGTAGCTCTTCATGTACGGCTGAACCGTGTTGGCCCAGAACCCCTGGATGATCGCGCGCTGGGCGTTGGACGGGTTGGGGAACCAGTCGGGAGCGGGAACGAGCCGATCCCACGCATAGCCGCGAGCCGTATCGAAGGGCACGTACGTCGTCGGGAACGTGTCGTCGTAGTCCGCGAGATAGAGCTGCGCCGACGTGCCGAGTTGCTTCACGTGCCCGATCGCCGTCGCCTTCTTTGCCGCCGATTTGGCCTGGGCGTAGACAGGGAAGAGCATCGCCGCCAAGATCGCGATGATCGCGATGACCACCAGCAGTTCGATGAGAGTGAAGGCACGGGAGCGGGTCATATGAATATTCTAGTCGAAGTCAGTCTCGGCGGACCTGGGGCCGATTGGGCTGGCCGCGCACACCGCCCGCTGGCTTTTGCGCGCCCCCGGACGAGTTACCGCCTTGTCCGGCGCTCGCCTGGTTGGCTTCGTCCTTCTTGCCTAGCTCGATCAACCGGTCGAACTCGTTGGGGTCCTTGGCCTTGTAGCGGGCGTCCTCGTAGGCGACGATGTCTCGCTCGACGAGCCGTGCAAGCGCTTGGTCGAGCGTCTGCATCTTGGCCCTCGCACCGGTCTGAATGAGGGAGCCGATCTGATAGGACTTGTTCTCGCGGATGAGGTTGCGGACAGCGCTTGTGGCGACCAGCACTTCGAACGCCGCGGCCCTTCCGGCACCATCGGCGCGGCGCACCAGCGTTTGGGAGATGACTCCCACCAGGTTCACCGAGAGTTGCATGCGGATCTGCTGCTGCGAGTGGATCGGGAAGACGTCCACGATGCGGTCCACGGTCTGAACCGCGTCCACGGTGTGCAGCGTGCCGAACACCAAGTGGCCGGTTTCGGCGGCGGTGATCGCGAGGTGGATGGTCTCCAGGTCGCGCATTTCGCCGACCAGGATGACGTCGGGGTCTTGGCGCAACACGTACTTCAGGGCATTGGCGAAGCTGAGCGTGTCAGACTCGAGTTCGCGTTGGTTGATCAGCGCGACGTGGTCTTCGTGGACGAACTCGATGGGGTCTTCGACGGTGACGATGTGGTCGTGGCGCGTCCGATTGATGCGGTCCACCATCGCCGCCTGGGTCGTGGATTTGCCCGACCCGGCGGGGCCGGTCACCAAAACCAAGCCGCGCGGACGCTCGATGAAGTCGTAGCACGCTGCCGGGAGCTCGAGATCCTCCATGTTCTGGATGTCATAGGGGATGACGCGGAAGGCGGCCTGCACGACGCCCCGCTGTTGGTAGGCGTTGCCGCGGAACCTGGAGACTCCGGCGACTTCGAACGAGAAATCGAGTTCTTGGATCTTCCTGAACCGTTCGACCTGTTCCGGTTTCAGCATCGTGAACAGATCGTTGCGAAACTGCTCGGGCGAGTACGAAGGGACGTCGTCGAGATGGACGAGATCGCCGTGGATTCGGACGTAGACCTTCCCGGTGTCCACTTTGAAGTGGAGGTCCGACCCCTGCATCTGAACGCAACGCTCGAGCAAGCCTCTAATGTTCGGCAAGGAGGCCCTCCGTCAAGCCCTGTTTCTCGGCGCGCACGCGGAAGTCCACCGCGTTCGAACTCTTGGAAAGGGCGTGTTCGTAGTCAATCCGCTTTTCGCGGAGCAGTTGAAGGAGGTGGCCATCCAGCGTCTGCATGCCCAGGTGGGCGCCTGTTTGGATGTCCATGTAGATCTGGTGCGTCTTGCCGTCGCGGATCAACGTCCGAACCGCGGGGGTGGCGACCAGAACCTCGAATGCAGCGACACGAGACAAACCGTCCGTCGTGGGGAGCAAGGTTTGGCTGATGACGGCTTGGAGCGTGACGCTGAGCTGTGTGCGGATTTGCTCCTGCTGCTCGGGGTCGAACACGTCCACGATGCGGTCAATGGTCTGAGCAGCGTCCACCGTGTGCAGGGTTGAAAACACCAAGTGACCGGTCTCGGCGGCGGTGATGGCCAACTGGATCGTCTCGAGGTCGCGCATTTCACCGACGAGAATCACGTCCGGGTTCTGGCGCATCACGTGTTTGAGCGCTTCGGCGAAGCTGTGGGTGTCCGTGCCAAGTTCACGCTGGTTGATGATGGACTCGAGGTCCGCGTGAACGTACTCGATCGGGTCCTCGATGGTCATGATGTGGCTGCGGCGGTTGGTGTTGATGTGGTTGATCATCGCCGCCAGCGACGTGGACTTGCCAGAACCCGTGGGGCCCGTGACGAGGATCAGGCCGCGAGGCAAGAGCGAGAGCTTCTTCGTCACCTGCGGGACGCCCAACTCGTCAATGGTCTTGACCTTGAACGGGATGACGCGGAACACGGCGCCGATGTTGCCGCGTTGCCAGAACATGTTGACCCTGAACCGCGAGAGTCCGGGGACCATGTACGAGAGGTCAACTTCTTTGAACTCGTCCAACCGCTTCTTGCGGTCCGCGTTGAGGATGCTTTGAAGCAGCTCGCGCGTCTCCTCGGGCGACAGGGGCGGATGGTTCGAGCGTGTCAGCTTGCCGTGAATCCGCATCACGGGAGGGTTGCCCGCCTTGATGTGCAGGTCGCTCGCCTCTCGGGCGACCAGTTCTCTCAGGAGATTGTCGAGCTTGTCGGTGGCGGCCAAAAGTGCTCCAGTTCAGCGTCGCAACATCTGCTTGAGTTCGGAAAGGATGCCCGCGTACTGCATGGCGGTCTCGGCGGTGATGATGCCGTCCTTCACGTGCTTCACCAAGCTCTGGTTCATGGTCTGCATGCCCCAGTAGTTGTCCGGTTCGCGCATCAGGTCGTAAAGGTCGGTGAAGTGCCCGTCTTCGATCTTCTTGCTCACAGTGGGCGACGCGACGAGGATTTCGCACGCGGCCACTCGGCCCTCGCCGTCTGCGCGGGGGACCAGCTTCTGAGCGATGATCGCGCGAAGCGAACCGGCCAAGCGGAGGCAAAGGTGGTTCTTTTCGTGCGGCGGGAACATGTTGATGATGCGGTCCAACGTCTCGTAGGCGCTGGACGTGTGGACCGTGGAGAACACCAAGTGGCCCGTTTCGCCGGCTTGCAGCGCTACGTTCATCGTCTTGATGTCGCGCATTTCGCCGATGAGAATCACGTCCGGGGCCTCGCGGACGACGGCGCGGAGGGCGGGCTCGAAGTCGTCGGTGTCAATGCCGACCTCGCGCTGGCTGATGTAGGCCTCTTTGTCCTGATGGACGAATTCGAGAGGGTCCTCGACGGTGACGATGTGCGCCTTGCGGCTGCGGTTGATGATGTCAATCATCGCAGCGAGCGTCGTCGTTTTACCGGAACCAGTCGGGCCCGTGACCAAGACCAAGCCTTGGCGATGCTTGACGACTTCGGCCAGCGATGCCGGCATGCCGAGTTCCTCGAGGCTTCGGATGGTCAGGGGGATGATGCGGCAGACGGCTGCGGTGACGCCTCGCTGCTTGTAGACGTTGGTTCGGACCCGGCAGTGGTTGCCCACGTTGAAGCCGAGGTCCATCTCGTGATGGGCGGCGAAATGGTCTTTCTGGCGATCGGTCATCAACTCGGTGATCATGCGGTGGGCGTTCACCGGGTCAATGACCGGCCATTCGCCGGGCATGGGCTGAACTTGGCTGTCCTTCTTCATGAAGGGCCTCGAACCCCCCTTGACCATGACGTCGGATGCCTTGAGCTCGTATCCGACGTCGATCAGTTGGTGCATTGTGATTGTGGAAGCGTCCAGCATGATCCCTCCGTAGCCTCGCATAGCGCTACACTCGACCGCCGCCGCATCAGCGTTTTGAACCTGAGCCGAGCACGGCGAAGTATACCAAAGCACCCACGGCAAGGGCGCCAACGACGACGATCGCCGCGAGGATGCCCGTCGGAAGCCCTTCGCCCCCCCGGGGAGCAGGCTCCTTCGGCGCCTCGCGGACCAAACTGTCCGGAATCTCGATCTTGTCCGGGTCCTGCGTCCTGAGCACCACCATGTACTCGAGAAACGGCGGATTGGAGTTCCAGCGGCCCTCGACCGCTGCGGAGTCGTTCGCATACGCCCGCAAGGTCTGAGCGGTTGGCGTCATGCCGACCACGTTCAGCGCGACAGCATCCACAGCGTGAGGATCGGGGGCGCCTGCGAAAGCCTGAGCCACGGGCTGAAGGCGGACGGAACCCGTCGCAGCGTCGGCGATGCCGAAGGCGCCGAACTGCGCGCGCAGGAACCGCAGCGGCCGGTCGCCCCCCAGGTCCTTGTGCTCGATCACCAGCCCTCGGATCTCCGAGGAGAGCCGCGTCCCGAGCGCCGCGATCTGCTGCCGCAGCAGTTCGGGTGGGTAATCCTCCTGAATGATCGTCACTTCGACTTGGTCGAAGGGAACGCCGGTTTTGGTCACGACAATCTGGACGTCCGAACCGGTCAAAGTGAAGAGAGATTCATCTTGAACTTGCGCTGAACACCAACTGGACGCAACCGCGACTACCAGGAACAAGAAGGGGGCGCGCACCGTCAGCAACCTCCGGATACCCCCTTTGGATCCACGCGATGGAACCGATGATAGGGCTCGTCCGTTGAAAAGGCGACGCACGCGGATTATAATAGCGCACCGCACCAACGCGTCGGCCATAGAAAATCAAGATGAGCGACCACCCCACTCACGTCGAAGCCGGGTCCGAAACCTGGCTGACTCCCGAAGGCTACCAGCGCATGAAGGAGGAACTTCACCACCTCACCATGGTGAAGCGGCCCGAGATCGCCGACCGTATCCGCGACAGTCAGCAGCACGGCGAGTTCAGCGAGGACAACAGCGAACTCGACGAGGTCAAGTTCGAGCAAGCCATGGTCGAGAACCGGATCGGCGACTTGAAGATGCTCTTTTCGACGGCGCGCGTGCTGGAGCCCGAGAACATCCCGACCGATCGCGTCGGAATCGGTTCGTTCGTGAAAGTTCGAGACCTGCAGTACGGCGAGGACTTCGAAGTGCGGGTGGTGTGCAGCGTCGAGTCCGACCCCGAACGGGATTACATCTCGAACGAATCCCCCATGGGGTCGTCGCTGCTGGGATGCACGGTCGGTCAGCAAGTGACCGTCGAGGCGCCCCTGGGACGGCAAGTCTACGACGTTCTGGAAATCCGAAGGGCCTAGACACGCGAGGGAGACCGAGATTGCGCTATAATGCGCTCATCCCCCTACGGTCCCGCGCCCGTCGGGCGTGATCAGGTCCAGAATGGAAGAAGCGAAAGTCACTCGGCCATCGGGTTCGGTTCCCGTGCCGCGCATGCGGCGCGGATTCAAGACGTTCATCAACGAGGTCATCCGCGAAATGAAGCGGGTCACGTGGCCGTCTCGGCCCGAGACCAACCGCCTCACCGGCGTCGTGCTGGTCATCTGCGGCCTCTTGGTGCTCGTGCTCTTCCTCATGGGGCTGCTGGTGGGCAGCGCCCTCGACCTTCTGTTGCAGAACACCCGCTGAGGAGCCCATGCCGAAATCCTGGTACGCCGTCCACACCATCGCGGGTCATGAGAACAAGGTCAAAGACGTTCTCACGCGCCGTGCGCAAGTTCAACACCTGTGGAACGTCGACATTGACGACGTCCTCATCCCCACCGAGCAAGAGTCCGCCATGCGAGCGGGCAAGCGCACCGTCGTCAAGAAGAAGGTCTTCCCGGGCTACATCCTGGTGAAGATGGTCATGACCGACGAGGCGTTCAAGCTGGTCAAATCCACCAGCGGCGTGACCGGCTTCGTCCAGAGCGGCAACCGCCCGGTCCCGCTCGAAGACTACGAAGTCCAACGAATTCTCCGCAACCTGGAATCCAGCGAGACGACTCCCAAGGTCTCGTGGGAGAAGGGCGAGACGATCCGCGTCGTGGACGGTCCCTTCGTGGACTACAGCGGCAAGATCGAAGAAGTCAACGCCGAGCGCGAGCGCCTCAAGGTGCTCATCAACATCTTCGGCCGCGACACGCCAGTCGAACTCGAGTTCAATCAGGTCGAGAAACTCTAGACTGACGCTCCTGGAGGGGCACACTCCGTTGTGCCCTTGAACGATGGACCCGACAGAGCGGGTCCCTCCAGATCGCCGTCGTGGAAGCTTGGCGGGAGCGTGTGGGAATCGAACCCACCAGACGCCCAAAGACGTCTTGCACGGTTTTGAAGACCGGACGAGACACCAGTCCCGATCCGCCCCCGATCAGTCGGCGCCAGGCTCCATGCCCGGCAAAAGTTTGACGACCAACCCCGACTCCAGGTCGCATTCGAGCACAAACTCCTCGATGAACGGAATCAGCAGGTCGCCCACCTTCAACAAGTCTTGAGCCGGGTACGCCAAGACGTTCTCGACCGTGCCCAGCTCGGCCCCGTCCTCGGTGCGAACCGGCAACCCAACAAGGTCCTCCAGCAAGAACTCGTCCTCGCCCAACTCTGGGCGCTCGCTGGCGAGCGCTTCGACGCGCTGAAACTGCAGCGCCTTCGCGGCGTCCACATCGGTCACGCCCTCCAGCAGGAGCAAGGCCCGTTCCTGATGCCAACGGCAACCCACAATCTTGCGTTCGACACCTCCGATCCGTACGCGGCGGCCCGGCTCGAAGCGCTCCTCGAACTCGGTGTTGGGTTCGACTTTCACCTCGCCCTTCAACCCGAACGCACCCGTGACAGTCCCGATGACGACGTACTCGCTCAACGATGCGCCTCGACCGGGTGACGGGAAGCGACGGCCTCGGCCAGTTCGTCCAACAGCGGAATCGAATCCTCGAACGAAAGGCACGCGTCGGTCACGCTCTGCCCATAAACCAGTTCTCGCCGACCGATATCCTGACGCCCGCCCACGAGGTTGCTCTCGATCATCACGCCCAGGATGTACGGCGAGCCTTCGCGGATTTGCCGCGCCACGCTGGCCGATACCTCGGCTTGGCGCGCGGGGTCCTTGCCCGAGTTGCCGTGGCTGCAATCCACCATCACGTGTTCGTTCAGTCCCGCGCGGGAAAGGGCGCTGGCCGTGGCCCGGACGCTCATCGGGTCGAAATTGGGCCCGGTCTTCGAGCCGCCGCGCAAAATGACGTGGCAATCGGGGTTGCCCGTGGATTTGAAGTGCGCCGCGACCCCGTGCTTGGTGTTCGAAGAGAACCAGTGCGGCGAACTCGCGGCAAGGATGGCGTCAATGGCCGATTGGACGTGTCCATCCGTGTTGTTCTTGAACCCGATCGGCATGGAAAGGCCCGAGGCAAGTTCGCGGTGCGGCTGACTCTCCACCGTCCGCGCCCCGATCGCGCCCCACGATACGAAGTCGGCGATGAACTGGGGCACCGTCATGTCAAGGAACTCGGTTCCGACGGGCAACCCAAGGGCGGCCAAGTCGCGGAGCAGGTGCCGCGCGGCGCGTAGGCCCTTGTTGATCTGGTGCGATTCGTCGAGGTCGGGGTCGTTGATGAAGCCCTTCCAGCCCACCGTGGTCCGCGGCTTTTCGAAGTAGCTCCGCATGACCAACACGAGTTGGTCCCGGTAGTCCTTGGCCGTTTCGACCAAACGCCCGGCATAGTCGAGGGCAGCCGATGGGTCGTGGATCGAGCACGGGCCGATGACCACCAGAAGCCGCCGATCCGTACCCGCCACGATGTCTCGAACCGTTCGTCGGCCTTCGTAGACGAGTTTCGCCGTCGCCTCGGTGTGCGGAATCTCCTCGATCAGGATGGCCGCCGGCATCAGCGGGCGGGCATTCTCGATGCGGATATCGTCAATCTGGCTACGGTCGAACATCTGGGCGTGTCTTCTATTGTGACCAATCGCGCCGCAACGCTCCGGCCCTGCTTTCAAGGACGCCAATCGTGCGGGGAAGTCACGCGGGCCGGGGCAAGGGAAGCGGCCCGCCGTCCTTCGAGGTCTTGAGCACGAACAACGACTGGATGCGGGCGACTCCAGGCGCTCGGCTGAGCGTGGAGCGGACAAGCGCTTCGTAGGCGGCGATGTCCTGGGCTACGACCTTCAGCAGATAGTCGAAATCGCCGCTGACGTTGTGGCACTCGAGCACCTCGGGAACCTGCCGCACGAAATCGCGAAACGACTCGATGGGCTCGGCCCCGTGAAGCGAGAGCGTGATCTGGACGAACACGGTGACGCCCAAGCCGACGGCCTCCAGGTCTACGATGGCGCGGTACCCGCGTACGACCTCCTGCCGCTCCAGCCGCTTCAGGCGTTGTGCCACGGCCGGGGGCGAGAGGTGCACCTCTCGGCCGAGTTCGGCATGAGTCCGCCTGGCGTCTTGCTGGAGCAGTTCGAGCAAGGTCAAGTCAGTCGAGTCGAGTGCGTCGCGGGTCACTGAACGAGTGTATCCGTCCTTACCTCTCGACCACGAGTTCCCTCTTCCTGGCGCCCCGGACGGAGTGGACCCAACCGCCCACCCGCGTCACCGTGAGGTTCGGCCCGCGCAGGCCATTACGCATCAACCGCTCACGACTTCTGGGCCGAAGTCTCGAAGGGGACGCGGACCACCAAGCGCCAACCGCCAACCGGAGGAACCCCTCGATGAGGGGTGCCACGGTCTGCGCGGGCGCGACCACCATCCGCACACGACGAACGCCCTTGTCCGGCAGACCGTGTTCCTTCGACGAAAGGCGGCTTCGCTTGCACAAGTAGACGTGCGTCTTGCATACTAGGAACATGCAGCCGCCGGTCACGTTGAGGAAGATCGCCTCGGAGATTCCGGCGTTCAGGGTGTTTCAGC
>JACFNW010000621.1 GCA_019454665.1 Fimbriimonadaceae bacterium
CGAGAGGTTGGCGATGCGCCGAGCCAAAGCCAGATCGGCCGCGTTGGGGTCGCCGCCCGTGATGTGCAGGTAGCCGAGGTCGCTTTCGGGTACGAGGGGCTTCTCCGGCTGGACCACCACGATGCGGTGCTTCCAGGGGATGCCGCGCCACGTGTGCGATGTCATTTGAATCTGGGTGCAGCCATCGTAGGGCTCCCCGATGCGAGCCTCGTAAGTGTCGTCGGATTGGTTCACGTAGGCGAGCAAGCCTCCCGGTCGTGTCGTCGCTGGCGGCGTTTGCGCCAGGGCGATTCCAGCGATGAGCAGGGCCAACATGGTTCAAAGGCTACCCTTCGACGACGTTTTACACACAAACTTCAGTGAAATCGAGTGGATTCCGGCCAAGAATGGTGTAAAACAGAGCGAAGTCCGCAGAGCGGATCGTTTGCCGACGAATGGATGGAGCGGTATAGACGAATGAAGACACTCAGCAGAATGTGCTTGCTCGCGGGGATGGCGATGGCGACGTCCTCAGCGTTCGCGGTGGCCAACGACGCCGTGATTCGAATCAGCCGGGCGCTCAACAGCCCCACGATCACCGTGAAGTACGACGGTGCCGCAGCCGCGATGATCGAACTTCGCGTCAACGGCAAGTCGGTCGCGACGCGCGACGCCAACCCGGAGATCAAGGCCGGCGAGTCGAACTTCACGATCGACCTCAGCACCCTGGCTGCGGGCGATAACCGCGTCGAGGTCATCCTCTACGACGAGGCCGGCAAGATGCTCGGTTCGCAATCGTCGGTGATCACCATCGAGGACCACACCCAAACCGCGGTCTATCTCAAGGCGCCGGCCGTCGGGCAGACCGTTCAGGGCCTGGTCAAGATCGACGTGGGCTTTGGGCGGACGTTCAAGTCGCCCTACATCAGCTTCTTCGTCAACGAGCAGTGGAAGTTCACGACGAACTTCCCGCCGTACACCTATACGTGGGACACCACCCGCGAGAAGAACGGCTGGCACGATGTCGAGGCTTGGATCGTTGACGAAACGATCAACACGTTCAAGACGCGCAAGACCCGCGTGTTCGTGAACAACCCCGGCGGACGGACCGATCGCGTCACGCCGATCCAGCTCAAGCCGACCGATCCTCCCACGACCGCGCCGCCCACCAGCGACCAAACGAACACGACGGTCAAGAATTCGGGCAGCAGCTCGACGGAAGCCGTGGTGCGCCCAGCCCAGGGCACCCCGCCCACCACCCGCCCCGTGACCGCCGCCAACGGCGTCAGCGCGCAGGGCAGCGAGACGATCAGCGGAGTCAAGCCGAGCACGATCGGCACGACGACGGCTGCCGGAGCTCAGAACATGACGCCCACGGGTCAGCGCACGGTGTCCGTTCCGGCAACGCCGGCCCCGGTCGCGATCCCCACGACGATCAACGTGGCCAGCCCGGTCGCGGTCACGACGAAGACGCTCGCCCGCGTCGGGATCACCAAGGGCACCCGGCTCGCGGATGGCCCGATCACCATCTTGCTGGATTCGAGCATCGTCAAGTTCGACGTCGAGCCGCGCATCGAGGAAGGCATCCCGCTCACGCCCTTCCGCCACCTCGTCGAGCACGCGGGCGGCAACGTCCAGTGGCACCACGACGCCAAGGTCGTGACGGCGGAAGCCCACGGCAAGCGCATCTGGCTCAAGATCGGCGAGAAGACGGCCATGATTGACGGACTCTCCTTCGATCTGGAGCGCGACAGCTTCCTTGATCGGAACCGCA
>JACFNW010000622.1 GCA_019454665.1 Fimbriimonadaceae bacterium
ACCCGTGCGAGTACCTGTCGGTCCCGACCGAAGTCCGCCCCGTCGTCGTGGCGACATGCCACCTGGAACGGCCGCGAAAGACCCTGATCGTGTGCTCCAGCCACGAACGCGCCCTTCACTGGCAGGCCAGACTCGAACTCTGCGGGGTGCCGCGCGAGCACATCGTGCAGCTTCCTTCCGGCCTCTCCGCCCTCTTCGAAGACGCGGCGCCCGAACACACGGCTCTTTCCGACCGCATCGGCGCGCTGAGGGCACTGGTCGAAAACGACCCCAAAGTGATCATCGCCACGGCCTCCTCGGCGTTGGAGCGCACGCTTCCCACCGAGGTGCTGGAGAGCTGCTTCATCCACGTGAAGGCCGGCGACGAAGTGTCGTCCGACGACCTGATGGACCGGCTTGCCGAACTCGGCTACGAGCGGCAAGAGCCTGTGCGCGAACCCGGCCAATTCAGCCGAAGGGGCGGCATCCTCGATGTCTTCGCGATGGGCCGCGACTTCCCGCTCAGGATCGAGTTCTTCGGCGACGAAGTCGAGAGCATCCGCGCCTTCGACCCCGTGAGCCAGCGGTCGGTGGAGTCGGTGGGCGAGCTTCGCCTGGCACCCTCGCGCGAGACCGTTTTTCCCAGCGGGGCGACGACGTTCGTCGAGATGCTTGAGACCTCGGCGCGGCACGAGGGAGCAGCGCTCGACCCAGCCGCCGCCCAACGTCTGGAGGACCTGGTCGCCGACGACGCCCGCGCGCTGGACGACAAGGTGTTCTTCGACCGGCTCGACCTCTACCGCCCGCTGCTGCACCCCGACAGCGGCTGCGCCGTGGACCTGCTGGGCGATGGGCTGCTGGTGCTGGACGAGCCGCTCGAATTGGAATCCATCGGCAACCGGGCGTTCGACGAGTTGGCGTCGGCGCTGGAGGCCCGGCATCAGCGGGGCGAGATTCTGTTCTCGACGGCGGGCGACTTCATGCTTACGGTCGAGCGGTTCGGGCTGCAGGAGCGTGTGGTTTCGCTGAGCGCGATGAACGCTCTGCCCGATTGGCTCAAGCTGACCGGACAGTTCGACTTGAACGCCAGCACGCTGGAGCCGTATCGCGGCCGCGCCGAAGCATTGACCCTGGCGATGCAGAACTGGAAGCAACAGGGGTTGGCCCTCTTTGTTTCCACCGAGCAGCCGCACCGGGCCAAGTCGGTCCTGGCTCAGGTCGAGGTGTTCCCGATCGAGGACCGCTTCGAGTTCGAGCTGCCGCTCCCCCAACTCATCCAGGGCAACCTCTCGGGCGGATTCGTGGCTCCCGACCTCGGGTTCGCCGTCGTCACCGATGCCGAGTTGTTCGGCGTGCGGCGCCTGCGCCTGCCGCAGAAGCGGTTCCGCGAAGGCGCGCCGATCGCCACGGTCCTCGACCTGAAGCCCGGCGACTACGTGGTTCACATCCAACACGGGATCGGCGTGTTTCGCGGCCTGATCACGCGCGAGAGCGGCGGCGTTCAGAAGGAGTACCTGTTCATCGAGTACGTCCCGCCGGACAAGCTGTTCGTCCCCGCAGACCAACTCGACCGCGTCCAGAAGTTCCTCAACCCGGCGGACACGGTGCCCAAGATCAACCGCCTTTCGGGCACGGAGTGGCAGAAGACCATCCGCGCGGCGAGGGACGAGGCGCGCAAGTTCGCCCGCGACCTCGTGGCCCTTTACGCCAAGCGGAAGCAGGCGCAACGCCCCGGATTCGGGCCCGATACGCCCTTCCAAGCCGAGATGGAG
>JACFNW010000623.1 GCA_019454665.1 Fimbriimonadaceae bacterium
TAGAAACCGGACATATCGAATTGAGTTCTCGGAGGCCTCGAGTCTGTTGGCCCGGGCTAGACGATACATCCCCTCGATTGAGGTCTTCCAGTGCGAATTTGCCGGGACCCGAAACTTCCTTCCTTGATACTCGAGAG
Source organism: Fimbriimonadaceae bacterium (assembly GCA_019454665.1). GTDB lineage: Bacteria > Armatimonadota > Fimbriimonadia > Fimbriimonadales > Fimbriimonadaceae > UBA2387. The sequence goes on from JACFNW010000623.1 coordinate 138, forward strand.
GTTGCGCGCCGTCTCCGGTTGCGCCTTGAGAAGCAGTGCCGTCCTGAGAATACGGCCTGATTTTCTTGCCTTCTCCCAATAGTCGTCGCACTTCTGGCACACCGAGGTTCGCTCTCGATCCGTCTTCAAGCTCGGCCCGGGAGTGAGCCCAGCCGCCACCTTCTCTAAGCTCCTTTTCAATGTAGAGCTGACGGTACTTGGTCTTCGTGATATCCCTCGCATACCAAATGACGCTATCAAAAACGTTCCCCAGCAAATTTGCCGACTGGCCGCCAGTGGTGACGTACCCAATCTGACCAGCGAAATTCTCCTCCCTAAAGACCTCATCCATCAAACATCGCACGCGGTGGACGTTCTCGTCGCCGATCTGGACGAAGATCGAGCCCTCGTCCTTCAGCAGCTCTCGCGCCAGCAGCAGCCGGTCGCGCAGGTAGGTGAGGTAGGAGTGCACACCCAGCTCCCAGGTGTCGCGGAACGCCTGGACCTGCATCACCTCGCGCGTGAGGTCCTCGTCCTTGCCGTCCTTCACGTCGCGCTGGTCGATGCGCGGCTGGAAGTTGCTGGCGTACTTGATGCCGTAGGGCGGGTCCATATAGATGCACTGCACCTGGCCGCGCATCCCTTCGCGCTCCAGCAGCGAGTTCATGACCAAAAGCGAATCGCCCAGAACCATGCGGTTCGACCAGCCGACCTGGTGCTCGTAGTAGCGGATGTCGTCTTTGAACTCCAGGTCGGGGTCGGCGAAAAGCGAGCGTTGGGCGTCCTCGCGCCGGACCGCGCGCAAGATGCCTTCCGCGCTGATCCGCTCGTGGATGTGCAGGTTCACCACGGGCACTTCGAGGCTGGCTTCCTCATCCACCTCGACGCGCCGCAGCCCCGCCTTGCCAGCCCAAACCAATTGCGGCGACTCGCGCGGGTCCCAGTTGTAAGTCTTGGTGGGCTGCTTGGGCGGCTTGGCGTAATCCACAAAGCCCGATTCGGGGATGTGGGTGCGCGTAGCGTCGTGGGTGTAGGCTACCTCCCTGGGTTTTCGTGCCATAGATTTGGTCCTACTCGTTCGCCGCGGGCGGGCGGGTTCCTTCTAGAGATTCTACTTCACTACCCAAAGCCTCCCCAGCAGGGCGAACGTCTCGGGGTCGTGGGCACGGAGTTCGACCGAGTCGAACGGGAAGAAATCGTTGCGGCTGAAGTAGGCCTCAGTCGTCTCGGCGAAGAACTCCATGGGGTTCACCAGGGCGTACGCCTTGTCCAGCGTCTTGCGCCCTTCGGCGTCCTGCCGCTCGACCTTGTCGTAGCCGCCGCCGGCTTTGGCGCGCTCGTAGGCCGCCCGGATCTCGGCGTTTTGGAACCCGTCGGGCAGGAAGCGGTCGTGGTAGGCGTGGGCCAGTTCGTGCAGCGCGAAGTTGGGCATTCGGCGCGTTTCGGCCTCGAAGATGCGGATGTTGGTGAACTCGATAGCCTTCGCCATGGCGGGGTTGCGCCCGTTGTCGCGCAGCCACCCGGCGCCGGGGTGGTATTCGGCCTTGGGCCCCGTGCCGGGATACTCGGGCGAGAACCAGAGCGCCACCTGCCGCAGCTTGGCGACGGCTTCTCCGGGCACCTTGGC
>JACFNW010000624.1 GCA_019454665.1 Fimbriimonadaceae bacterium
TCTTGCCCTACAAGACTGGGCCCGAGGCCGAGATGGGGCCGATCGTCAACGACACGTACTTTGGCAAGGTGCCTGAGGACCGGCTCAAGGTCGCCGACGGCCTGATCTACTTCAAGGGCGACGGCCAGTACCGCAGCAAGATCGGCGTCAATCCGCAGCGAAGCAAGCCGATCATCGGCTCCTACGACCCCGGCCGCAACCTGTTGACCATCGTTCAGTACACGCTGCCCGCCGGCGCGACCGACTACGTCAACTCGATGTGGGAGATCCAAGACAAGCCGTTTGGCGGCGATGTGGTGAACTCGTACAACGATGGTCCCGTGGACGGCGGCAAGCCGCTCGGGCCGTTCTACGAACTGGAAACCTCGTCTCCCGCGCTGGCGCTCAAGCCGGGCGAAGCCTACACGCACCACAGCCGCACGTTCCACTTCCGGGGCGATCGGGCGGCGCTGCAGGTGCTGGCGACCAAGTTGCTCGGTGCGAACCTGGACCAAGTGGCTCAGGCGTTCGCCCCGAAATCCGACCAGAATTCAGGTTAGGTTCTGAACACGACATGACCCGGCTCCGTCTGAGCCCATTGCAGAGTCTCACCCAGGCGGTCGGAGCCTTGGAGGTACACAAGACAATGAAAATGATGACGAAAGGCCTCGCGGGTCTCCTCTTGATCTGCGCGGCGGCGCTGGGATTGGCCCAAGCGCAAGGTGTCGCGACGCACGGTCGCGGCGTTCTCGGTACGTTCGATCCAGTGACGGAAGTTCGCCGGATGCATCCGTTCGGCTTCGAGGTGCGCAAATTCGTCCGCGACGGTCACGAACTCGTTCGGGGCCACTTTACGCTCGAATCGCATGTCGGCCGAAACGACAGTGCGGGCTTCTCCATCGTCGCTCGCGAAATCGGCGAGTTGCGCGTTGCGGGCAACGAGGCCATGTTCCAAGGGCCCGCCGTGCTGCGCGTTCGCACGGCTCGCGGGTTCCGGACGGTGCCCGGAAGCGTTCGGGTCATCGTGCAAGACAACGGCGTTCCCGCCAACAACGAGGACCCGAAGGACCGGCTATCCGTGAGGTTTGTTTCGCGCGATGGCGATCTCGTTCGTGAAATCGCGGGCTTGGTGATTCGCGGAGACGCCGCCGTCCGCGGCGGCTGATCCGCCTCGTTCCGCTCTCCCTCCCCGGGCCCGAGAAGGCAGGGGAGGGTTTGGCGTGGTTGGCCGACGCCGGTCGCCCACATACGCTTCCCGCAAGCTGGTGTCGCGGTCGGTTGGGGCTCACATCCTGAACAAGCTGAAACCAGGAGGCCCGACGGGCGCGTTCCGCGCCGCAGCGATGCCGAGCGCCACCACCCTCCGCGTGTCCACTGGGTCAATGATCCCGTCGTCCCAGAGTCTTGCGCTTGAAAACGTTGCGGCGGATTCTTCGGCGTACTTGGCCAGAATCGGCGCCTTGAACGCCTCTTGCTCTTCGGGCGACATGGCCTGCCCCTTGGCCGCAAGTTGATCCATCCGCACGGTCAGCAGTACGTTGGCCGCCTGCTCGCCGCCCATCACCGAGATGCGCGCATTCGGCCACATCCACAGCATCCGAGGCCCGAACGCGCGCCCGCACATGCCGTAGTTGCCCGCGCCATACGAGCCGCCCACGATCACGGTGAACTTCGGGACGTTGGCCGTCGAAACCGCCGTCACCAGCTTGGCGCCATGCTTCGCGATACCCTCGTTCTCGTAGCGCTTGCCGACCATAAAG
>JACFNW010000625.1 GCA_019454665.1 Fimbriimonadaceae bacterium
TGAACCTGGTCTCCTCGGCCCTGTTCCTCACGGCGTTGGGCTTGCTCAACGGTTCCCTGGGCACCCTGAACATGGCGCACCTTGCGGAACGCGTCGCCACTGCGAACGACCCGGGCTTCATCACAGCGGTCTCCATCCTCTTCTTGGTGGCGTTCTCGATCAAGTCGGCGCTTTTCCCGCTTTACGGCTGGCTCCCGGCTTCCTACCATACGCCTCCGGCGGCAGTGTCGGCCTTGTTCGCGGGGCTGCTGACCAAGGTCGGCGTCTACGCGCTCATCCGTACCTTCACACTGATCTTCACCCAAGACCCGGGGTTCACGCACCAACTCGTCCTGCTGCCGCTCGCGGCCATGACGATCCTGGCGGGCGGGATGGGCTTCTGGGTGCAGCACGACATGCGTCGCGCCTTTGCGTTCGCGATCGTGGCGAGCGTCGGCGTTGCGTTGGTCGGGCTTGCCATGACGGGAATCCCAGGCTCCGAGGCGGCTCGGACGCTTGCGCTCGCAGGGGCGCTCGCCTACGTCTTCCAAACGATGCTCGTCAAGACGCAGCTGTTTCTCATGGCGGGCATCGTGCGCCGCGCCATGGGCTCCTGCGACCTACGGACCATCGGCGGTCTGGCTGCAACGGCGCCTTGGCTGGCCGCGATGGCGATGATCGGCTTGATGGCCTTTGCGGGCGTGCCCCCGCTCTCGGGGTTTGCGCCCAAGGTGGCGGTTCTGCGGGCTTCGCTCGACCTTCAACAAGGCTGGGTGGCGGCCTGTATCCTGGCAGGCAGCGTTCTGGCGCTTGCAGGGGTCGCGCGCATCTGGTCGGAAGCGTTCTGGAAGAAGCCGCTGCACCGCCCCGACGAGTCCGAGCAGGACCAGCCCGCCAATGCCCTCGCGCGGATCGTGCCGGTGACCGGCTTGGCCCTTTGCATCGTCGCTCTGGGCTTGGGTGCGGGACCGGTCTTCGATGCCGCCGAGTCGGCGGCGCGGCAACTGCTCGACCCCTCGGCCTACATCCGCGCCGTGTTGGGAGGTGGCCCCTAAGATGCTCCTCTGGAACCTCGTCCTGATGCTCGTTTGGTGCGCGTTGTTCGGCGACTTCAACGTGAAGAACCTGGTCGGCGGATTCCTCATCGGCTATCTGATGCTGATGCTCCTAGCGTCGCGCGGCGTGGTCGGCTCGCCTAGATACCTCCGCCGGGTGCGGCGCATCTTGAGCTTCCTCTGGTTCTTTCTCAAGGAACTGGTCATGGCCAACGTGCGTGTCGCGCGCGAGGTGGTGACGCCCGGCATCAACTCGAAGCCGGCGATCGTCGCCGTGCCCCTGGGCGACCTCTCCGACGCCGAGATCACCCTGCTCGCCAGCCTGGTGACCCTGACCCCAGGCACGATGAGCATGGACGTTTCGACCAACCGCCAGACGCTCTACCTGCACGTCATGGACTTGGACGGGGCCGATGCCGCACGCTTGCGCAAGGCGATCCACGACGGGTTCGAGGCTCGCGTGGTGGAGGTGCTGCGATGACGCCCGCCGAGTGGGTCGCCAAGGGCTCTTGGGTCGCCCTCACGCTGTTGGCTCTGGCCATCGTCGTGGCCGCCTACCGGCTGATCCGCGGACCGAGCCTGCCCGACCGGGTGGCTGCGGGCGACCTGATCGGGATGCTCGCCGCCGGCATGATCGGCGTGGCGTGCATCGCCGCCGGCGACAGCGTGTTCCTCGATGCCGGCATCGTGCTGGCGCT
>JACFNW010000626.1 GCA_019454665.1 Fimbriimonadaceae bacterium
AGCGCCCCGCGCACCCAGGTGGTCTTGCCCACGCCCAGCGGGCCCTCGAGCAACACGACGTCGCCCACCCCCAGCCATTGGACCAACTCCCCCGCAGCGGCCCGCGTTTCGGCCTCGCTGAGCGTGCGGCGGTGGAAGGGAGCGGTGGGTCGCCCGGCGATCACGCGCAGATTATGCGCCGTCTGTCCCTATAAAGGGTCAACGCATGACCGCGAATGGCGTATCCTAGTAACAGCGTTCCCCCATGGTCTCAGTCATCATCCCCGCCTTCAATGAAGAGAGCCGGGTCGTGTCGGTGGTCCGTGCCGCGATGTCCAGTGGGCTTGCGGACGAGATCATCGTGGTGGACGACGGAAGTACGGACGGGACGGCCGCTGCCGCCCGCGCCGCCGGCGCTCGTGTGGTGAGATTGAGCTCGAATCAGGGCAAAGGCGCAGCGATGGTCGCTGGCGCCCGCGCTTGTTCGGGTTCGATCCTCGTGTTTTTGGATGCCGATCTCGTCGGCTTCCGGCCCGACCATTTGAAGCAGTTGATCGCTCCGGTTCGCACGGGCCGTTGCACGATGTCTCTGGGCGTGCTCAAGGGTGGCGGCTTCTGGAGCTCCAACGCGCAGGCCATGTTCCCATTCTTCACGGGTCAGCGGGCGATGACGCGGGCCTTCTTCGAGAGCGTTCCGCACCTTGCCCGCGAACGAATGGGTGCCGAGGTCGCACTCAACGCCTACGCCAAGCAGATCGGCGCGAAAGTGTTGCGCGTGTACCTGCAAGGAGTCGGCAACACGCACAAGGAATCCAAGTTGGGTGTGGTGCGTGGCACAGCGGCCCGAGCCAAGATGTATAAAGAGATGGCCCATGCAGTGGTCCGCGCCAGACGCCATACGTCGTTCACGAGTTGGCGCTAGCGCGTGGGTCGCTCTCGGCCTTGCCGTTCTGATCGGTGGGTGCGCGCCACCCCCCAAAGAGCCTCCCGGCGTGTTGGTGCAAATGCAGGTGGGTGTCGCCGAAGCGGACGCCAATCCTGGCGCTGCCAACGTGGCCGTGGTGTTCAATGCGCGCAACGAGGACAGCGCCGCCGTCGCCGAGTACTACAGCAAGGCTCGCGGCATTCCCAAGTCGCGGACCCTCGCGCTCGACTGCACCGAAGACGAGACCATTCCGACCCAGGACTACCTAAGCCAGATCGAGACGCCTGTCCGCAAGTTTCTGGACTCGATGCGGGAACCCATTGACTACGTCGTGCTGACCAAGGGCGTTCCCCTTCGGCTGGAGAACGAGGGCGGCTACTCGGTGGACGGGCACCTGGCCGCGATGCGATTGCCCAACCCGCCGATCAAGACGCCCGAAGTCGAGCAGATTCGGCGGAGCATCAACCCCTACTTTGGGAAGACCGAACGTTTCTCGGCCAAGAAGTTCGGCATGGTGCTCGTCACGCGGCTCGACGGATGGTCGCGAGAGGACGCCATCGCCCTCGTGGACCGCTCGCTGGCCGCCAAGCGAAGCGACGGCCCCTTCCTGTTCGATCTCGCCGAGAATCGCGAAACGGGGGGCTATGGCGAACTGCAGAAGGCCATGCGCCGCGCGGCGCAGATGCTCGACGATCGAGGGTTCGAAGTCGTCCTCGACACGTCCTCCACGTTCGCCGAGACCAACACTCCGCTGGCGGGATACGTGACATGGGGTAGCAACGACGGCAAGTTCAACCCGACGGCCTACGTCGGCATGAGGTTCCA
>JACFNW010000627.1 GCA_019454665.1 Fimbriimonadaceae bacterium
TGATCCCCCGCAAGCGCCGCACGATCGACCCCGCGAACACGGTCGGCGTCACGGCGGTGGATACGCCTGCCCAGACGATCATCTTCACGCCCTACTCCCAGTACGCCTCGTGCGTGTACGACTCGTCGTTCCAGCAGAACAACAACGTCGTGAACAAGTCGCACCGACCCACCAACGCGGTCATGACCCAAGCGGGTGGCAAGTGGGCCGGCGAGCGCCCCGAGGAGTACGCCGTGGACGTCTACGCGGTGACGCTCGAGGTGGCGAACAACGCCTTCGACGTGTGCCGAACGCAAGAGTCCGGCGCGCTGCCCCACATCAAGTACATCAACCCGATGATGTTCGGCAACGGCTCGAACTACACGTTCGCCGACGGTCATGCGAAGTTCCAGCAGTTCGCGACAACGATCAACCCGGACAAGTTCATGTGGGGCAAGGCGTTCTACAGCGCAGGAGGAAAGGCCATTCTCGACCAGAATGGCGTTCCCGTTCGATGAGCCTCCCTTGCGTCCCCGGCCCCCTGGCGGGGCTGGGGCGCAAAGTAAAGGAGCTCCGAACCAGTCGGCTCGGAGCTCCTTTACTTTGGCGGGCTCGACCCACGCGGGTGATTAGCCCACGCTGCCTTCCAGACTCACCGCCAGCAGCTTCTGCGCCTCGACGGCGAACTCCATCGGCAGTTCGCGGAACACTTCCTTGCAGAATCCGCTCACGATCATGTTCACGGCGTCCTCCGTCGGGATGCCCCGCTGGTTGCAGTAGAAGATCTGGTCCTCGCCGATCTTGGACGTGGACGCTTCGTGCTCCACGGTGGCCGTGGGGTTCTTCACCTCGATGTAAGGGAACGTGTGCGCGCCGCACCGGTCGCCCATGAGCATCGAATCGCACTGGGAATAGTTGCGCGCGCCTTCCGCGCCGGGGTTCACGCGCACTAAACCACGGTACGTGTTCTGCCCGTTCATGGCCGAAATGCCCTTGGCCACGATGGTCGAGCGCGTGCGCTTGCCGATGTGGATCATCTTGGTGCCCGTGTCGGCCTGTTGCTTGCCCGAAGTGAGCGCCACCGAGTAGAACTCGCCGATCGAATCGTCGCCCTGCAGAATGACGCTGGGGTACTTCCACGTGATGCTCGAGCCCGTCTCGACCTGCGTCCACGTGATCTTGGCGCGGCGCATGGCCTTGCCGCGCTTGGTGACGAAGTTGTAGATGCCGCCCTTGCCGTCCTTGTCGCCGGGGTACCAGTTCTGGACCGTCGAGTACTTGATGGTGGCGTCGTCGAGGGCGACGAGCTCGACCACCGCTGCGTGCAGTTGGTTCTCGTCGCGCTTGGGAGCGGTGCAGCCTTCGAGATAGCTGACGTAAGCGCCCTCCTCGGCGACGATCAGGGTCCGCTCGAACTGGCCCGTGTTCTGGGCGTTGATGCGGAAGTAGGTGCTGAGTTCCATGGGGCAGCGGACGCCCTTGGGCACGTAAACGAACGAGCCGTCGCTGAACACGGCGCAGTTGAGCGTGGCGAAGTAGTTGTCGCTGTAAGGCACGACCGAGCCGAGGTACTTCTGCACGAGTTCAGGGTGCTCGCGGATGGCCTCGCTCATCGAGCAGAAGATGACGCCCGCCTCGCGGAGCTTCGCCTTGAACGTCGTGGCGACCGAGACGCTGTCGAACACGGCGTCCACGGCCACGCCGGAGAGCATCTTCTGCTCTTCGAGGGGGATGCCGAGCTTCTCGTA
>JACFNW010000628.1 GCA_019454665.1 Fimbriimonadaceae bacterium
AGCTCGTCCTATTCGTCGGGTGGAAGCAACGGCAACAGCTTCAGCAGTGGGGGTAGATCCAGCGGAGGCGGCAGCTCACGGCCACGCTGGTCCCGCCCCAGTTCGGCTGTCTCGTATACACCGGCACAGGTGGTGTCCCTCACGCCGGTGCGGGAGGCAATTGAAAGAGAGGCGGTGGCGAGGCCTGACCTTCGGGATTGCTTCCTCTGCCACGCCTGGGATGACCGACAGGGAGCCGCCAAACAACTGCATGATTTGCTCGAGGCGGCGGGTGTCAGAGTTTGGTTCAGCGAAAAGGATCTTGGCCTTGGTGTACCGATGATGCGTGCAATCGACAAGGGCCTAGCCGCCTCCAAAATTGGGCTCGTCCTTGTGACCCCTGCACTGCTTGCGCGCCTACCGAAAGAGGGCGTCGCGGACAAGGAGCTTTCAACGCTCCTGCAGGGCAACCGGCTCGTTCCCATCGTGCACGGTACGACGTACACCGCGCTCCGCGATGTCAGTCCCATGCTGGCGTCGAGAAGCGGACTTGATACTTCAGAAGACACCATGGCGGTTGTTGCAACCAAGATTGCCGAGCTGGTGTCCATCTGGAGCTGACAGGGCTACCTGCCACCGCCGGAGGTAGGGAGCTTCTGCGCCTTGATGGCGTGTGACCGGTAGCTGGTCAGTTGTGGTCGTTCACACTCCGAAATTGACGGACCGGAATCGCTGCAGAACAGACCTACGCGTGACGGCTTCAGGCTGATTGCTGGCGTTCGGCCCAGAGTCGTCGAACGACTGCTGCGATCGAGAGCAGACATTGAACAACATTACCGGGCGGTTTTCTGAACCGAAAAACTGACATAGCTACCGTGGTCACTCGTGGACAACGGCATCTAGAAGGCGCATGGTCTTCGTCCCCCCACTCGATGGGAGACCATCATGGAATCCAATAAAGCCGCCGTTCATCGCGAGCCCTGCAACAAGGGATAGATCGTTGGTCAGAAAGCACCCTTCAAGCCCAAAGACATCTGGGCGCTGCAAATTCCCTTCAAATCGGGCAAGGCTACAGCCATTGAGCACCAAGGGGCAAGGCCTAAGGTTTCAGATGCTATTTTCAAAATTGAAAATAGCAACGTCTCCACGCTATTTCCCGAAGCACTACAGACAGGTGGGTCTGAGACAGCCGATCAGCCATTGAAGTAACTATGAATGCACCTCAGCTTTGCCTTGCCTAAAGGTGCCGCTTGGTTGTTTTCAGCGAAGACAAAATCAAGTGGAGTCAGCCCCGATCCGGCGTCTTCGCGTGCTGACAGCGGCTAGCAGGACGGCTACTTGGTCGCGGCCGTGACGATGATTTCTACCAGAATGTCCTTCGCCCCCATCTCGCACTGCGCGGTCGCGCGCGTGGGCGCGGCGTTGGGCGCGGTCCACGCATCCCAGACTTCATTCATCCCCGCGAAGTCGCGTTCGAGGTCCTTGATCCAGATCTGGGCAGTGAGCAGGCGGCTCTTGTCGGTTCCTGCTTCCGCCAGGAACTTCTCGATTTTCGCGAGGGTTTGGGCGGTTTGGCCGCGAATGTCCTGGCTTCTGTCGTCGGCGGTTTGGCCGCCGACGAAGACCATGTGGTTGTAGACGACTGCACGGGAGCGGCGGGTGTCGGTGGCGATGCGCTTGATTTCCATGAAAAAACTCCTTGGCTGATGGGAAATGCGTTATCCAAATGAGGCGAGTTCGCCCA
>JACFNW010000629.1 GCA_019454665.1 Fimbriimonadaceae bacterium
GATCACGACGGCAGCGACCGCGAGTACCCGATACTCCGTCCCGTAGGACAGTACGGGCGCCGTTGCCCATAAACAGACGTACGTGATCGCCAGATTCTGGATACTCGTGACGTTCAGCTTCATCGTTTCAGGCCGTCGAGCCACTTCCTTTGGCGAGTCGCTTTAGCGAAAGACCCAAGTGCTCAATGCCAGCGCCCGCGAGGTAGGGAAGGGCTCGAAGAACACCCATCTCCCCTGCCTTCTTCTGAACGAATCCGCGAATCCGGCTTGCCCCCGTGAAAACGGTGTGACCATCGTTGCGTATCACTGCCCGCGCCGTTAGGGGAAAACCGTGTACCGGAACCTCCTCGTGGGCCCACTTTAGGATGATTCGTTCGATTGCCTCTGGCGCGAACTCCTCCGCCATAGCTGGGCCCTTCTCAACAATGCCGAGCCTTGCAAAACTCTCCTCCAGAATAACCAACCCCTTGTCGATCTGCACGGCGCCACGCTCCCGCAATCCACAGGCCATGCCTTCTATGGCCACGGCGAAGTCCGCGTCCTGATCCGCCCTCTTCCGCCATGCGGGCAGCAGCGTTGGGAGATGCAGGAGGTGTTTGTTGGCATGCACGTAACACTTACGGAAAATGTCTGCGTAATGCTGACCAAAATCATGGATACCGATGACGTACGGCACGGTTATCCACGGGTGCCCTTCTAGCTTCATGGCTTCGACGGTCGCTGTTTCGGGACGGATTGCCGCATGTGCTGGTGGAATGTGGTCAATTGCCTTTTGTAGCAGGGACGTTCGGTACAGGTGAACACCACAAGGTCGAATTGCCATTGTCAATTTATCCAGCATCAGCCCCTGCACAACGCAAGTGTTCTCCGGCTGCAGCAGGGCTTGACGTATCAGCCCTTCAATGGCACCGGCGCGTAAAACCACATCGGCGTCAAGACAAAACGTCCAGTTGCGTCCTGCAACCATGCCGGCCAGGTAAGACGATTTCAGCGCCTTGGAAAACGGCGCTTCGTTAATGATGATGATGTTTGCCTCGTTGATGCCCTGCGCTCGGACCGCGGCAACGCAGGCCCCCTCGCTCCTCTCTCGGACGGAACGAACGACCACAGTGACCTCAGAGTTCAAGTCACACCTGAATAAGGAGTTGCTCTTCATAAGCCGGAAGATTGTGCAGGCGTCGCAGCACTGCGATGCTGTTTAGACAAGGACGGCCCTGTGCGTATCGACCATGCCACGACGACTCGGCCGCCTTCCCGGAGCCGGGCAAACGTGTTGAAGTCGGATCCCCAGGGCATATGGACCGGTACCTCCACGCCGCCGCAGGAACGCAAGATCGCGCCACAGTCAGCGCGCCTTTGGCTTGTCCTCTTCGCGGCACCTGCGCCCGAACGGTCCAATAGATGGCTACAGCGGCTCCGACGGCGCTGCAAGAGAAGCAATGATCGAGCCGAACTCTCGAGCGTCGTTCGGGACCTCATCGACTCGCACCCGCATTGGCAAAGCGTCCGCACGTGTGGCGCTTCAAGGCCGCATTCCAAAACATCACCATCGCAATTGCATTGAGCAGCATCGCGAGAGCTGCGCCCGACACACCCAGAACGGATGTCAAAGCGAATACCAGCGAGACGACCATTGCAGATGAAAGCAGGTTGGCGTAGATGGACATATTGGGATCGAAGGCAAGCGAAAAACCGCGAGTCCACCAGAGCCTCTGCACCAAC
>JACFNW010000630.1 GCA_019454665.1 Fimbriimonadaceae bacterium
GTTTCCAGACCGGCAAGGGTGGCCTGGTTCTTCTTGAGCAGTTCGGGGTCGTCGGTCGGGCGACCGAAGTACTCCCGCCACTCGCCGCGCTCGACGAAGGCCGCGACCTCGCTCTGAAGGCTCTCCAGCTCCAGCGACCGGATGTACCAGCCGTTCATCCAGCGCAGCTTGTCCATATCGAAGACGCCGGGCGCGGGTTGCAGGCCGTCGAGGTCGAACGCTTCGATGATCTCCTGCTCCGTCATCAGCTCGCGATCGCCGCCCGGCGCCCAGCCGATCAGCGCGATGAAGTTCTTGAGCGCCCGAGGCAGGTAGCCCGCCGCGCGGTAGTCCAGACACTTGGTGTCGCCGTGCCGCTTGCTGAGCTTCTTGCCGTCCTTGCCGTTGATCACGGGGCAGTGGACGAACACGGGCCGCTCCCAGCCGAACGCATCGAACAGGACGGCGTGCTTCGGCGCGCTGCTGATCCACTCTTCGCCGCGCATGATGTGCGTGATGCCCATCAGGTGGTCGTCCACCATCGCCGCGAAGTGGTAGGTCGGCATGCCGTCCGACTTGATCAGCACGGGGTCGTCCACGGTGTTCGAATCCCATTCGATGCGCCCTCGGATGGCGTCGTGGATGACGATGGTGTCGTTGCGCGGGATGCGCAGCCGGATCACCATGGGCTTGCCCTCGCGTTCGGCCTGCTCGACCATCGCGGGCGTGGCGTCGCGCCACACGCCGCCGTAGTAGCCGATGGGCTGCTTGTTGATCTGCTGGAACTCGCGCATCTCCGCGAGCTCTTCCGAGGTGTCGAACGCCTTGTACGCGTGGCCGGAATCCAGCAGCTTCTGGATCTCGCGCGCGTAGATGCCCGCCTCTTTACGCTCGCTCTGGCGATAGGGGCCGTGGTCGCCGCCCACGCCGAAACCCTCCTGGAACTCGATGCCCAGCCAGTTCAGGCTGTCCACGATCTCCTCTTCGACGCCCGGGATGTAGCGTGTGCGGTCGGTGTCCTCGATGCGCAGGATGTTCACGCCGCCGTGGTGCTTGGCGAAGTAATGCTTGAACAGCGCGTCGCGGATGTTGCCCACGTGCGGGCTGCCGGTGGGGCTGGGAGCGTAGCGGACTCGTACGGACATGAAGGGATGTAGGGTACCCGTCGCATGGCGACGACCGACTTTCGCCCGCATCGTCACCTAGAGAGAACGCCCGAGACTTGGAAGTTCGAGAGCCAGCGCTTCGAGGATTAAGTCAGGGATTCTTTGGAAGCATCAATCCAGCCGAGGTTTCCTCGATCCAGCCTTTGGCGATGGCTTCGTCGACCAGCAGGTCGAGACGTTGGCTCGCCTGTTGAGAAACTCGGCCGATGCCCAGTAGTCGCAGGGCCTCCTTCGCCAATCTATCTCTTGGAACGACCACTTCGGCTTCGACGATGCGGCCCATCGCGGCCATGATCTCCAAGTCGTGGATCAGGTCTGGCTTCTTGAAAGAAGCGTCGAGATGCGATCGGTCCCTCGGCTTCGCTCTTTCGCCAGACGGTACGAACCACTCGGACTCGTAGGCGTGTCCGGGCACCTGCAGCCGCGAGGCGTACGACGCGAGGAGCGGGGCGATGCGCGATCCGGCCTTACCGCCCCTGGCCGCTTCTCTGAGTCGCCGGATAACCTCGGCAAGGCAGATCGGCGACTCTCCGGCCACGATTTCGTGCATCACCAGCATGACGCTTGACGGGCT
>JACFNW010000631.1 GCA_019454665.1 Fimbriimonadaceae bacterium
CGGTGGCTGCCGCTGCCCAGAATGAGCGGGTCCTGCCGCCGAGCGAGGGCGGGAGTGGCGGCCAAGGCGGCCGCGCCGGCCAAGAAAGTCCTTCGCGAGATGGTCATGGCGAACGTGCCGATGTTACCGGAGCGCGAGCCTACATCCGCTCGGGAGCCGAGATGCCCAGCAGCCCGAATGACGCCCGAAGGGCGACCTGCGTGGCGCGGCAGAGGGCGAGGCGCGCACGCGAGAGGTCGGGCGATTCAGGCTGGATCACGCGGCACCCGTCGTAAAAGTGGTGGTAGGCGCGGGCCAGTTCGACGGCGTAGGTGGCGATGCGGTGCACTCCGTAGTCGTCCGCCGACCGCTGAATCTCGAACGGCAGGTCCGCGATCTTCTTCACCAGCGCCGTTTCGCGCCGATCGGTCAGCAGCGAGTCGTCGAACTCGCTGGCCTCGAATCCCGCCTCGCGCGCCTTTTCAAGCAGCGAACAGATGCGGGCGTGGGCGTACTGCACATAGTAAACGGGGTTGTCGTCGCTCTGCTTGGCCGCCAGGTCAAGGTCGAAATCCAAGTGGGTCTCGTGCGAGCGCATGAGATAGAAGAAGCGGGCGACGTCGCGTCCGATGCGCGTCTGTTCGGCGGTGTCGGCCTCAGGCGCGGCGGCTTTGCCGATCTCTTGGATGAGGTCGATCAGGGCGTAGATGTTGCCGTCCCGCTTGCGCATCGGGGCGGGCTGACCGTCTTTCAGGAACCGCACGAGTTGGAAGATGACGACCTCGAGCTTCTCCTTGGCTTCGGCCAGCGCGGCTTGGCAGGCGTCGCGTTCGGCGGCATCGGCGTAGATGCGCGCATCGGGGTCGGGAAGAGGGAAAGAGGAAGATGGAACTTCCTTCTTCCCATTTCCTTCTTCCATCTTCCCTCTCTGCAACGCAGCCACCACGGCCGTCAGGCGTCCGATGTACCCGTGGTGGTCGGGGCCGAGGATGGTGAGGAGCTTGTCGGCGTTCGGCGGGCGGTTGAACTTGTCGTCGTGGTAGGCGACATCGCTGGCGATGTAGGTGTAGCGCCCGTCTTTGCGCTTGAGCACGCGGTCTTGGTCGTCGCCGTACTTGGTGCTGCGGAGCCAGAGCGTCTTGCCCGCGCCTTCGGCGTCGTCCTCGTCGGTGGGTTGGGCTTCGATCTCGACGTCCTCGATGACGCCCTTCTTGCCGAGTTTGAGCTTGGTTCGGTGGGGCCGGTCGTCGGCGGAGCCGTTGGCGTGGAGGGCTTGGATGGCGGTCTCGACTTTGCCATCGTCGTGGAGCGACTGCTCGCTGAACCACGTGTCGAACCAGACTCCGAAGGCGGCGAGGTCCTCGCGTTGAAGCACGATCATCCGTGATTGGGCTTCCTCCTGAAACCACCCAATGTCATCTTCTTGGAGCTTCCGAATGACAAGTTCAGGCCCAAAAGTCTCGACGATCTTCTCTGACACTTCTCGGACTTGGGTCAGTTTGTAGCCGTTCGCAGGAAAAGGGCGAAACGGTGTGGCATAGCCCTCCGAGGCATACGCTCTGCCGTGAAGATACTTGTAGTGAGCCAGATAGAATGGAAGCGCTCTATCCCTCGTAACTCCATATTCAAAGTGTCTCCAGGCCTCATAGGCCTCCATTTCGTCAGGGGCTGATCTTGACGAGATGAAAGCATTTCCCGCCTCGCGCAGGTCATTGATCGTCAGAAGCGTTGGCT
>JACFNW010000632.1 GCA_019454665.1 Fimbriimonadaceae bacterium
CGCGAGTCGCTGACGAAGATCGTCCTAGGTCCATCGCTTCATAACAAACTGACACTCCATCCCCTTGATCCCTTCGAATTGACCATCTGTCTGGATGGCGAGTGGGCCGAACTGACGCTCACCGATATCGAACTCGACTTCGACGTTCCGGCCGAGGCAATCGCTGGATTGGCGATCAGGGACAAAACCTTCCTCGACCTCATCCACTGGATCGAAGCCGCTTCAGCCAGGAAATTGGAGTGAGTCGTTTGGCCAGCCCTCGCCACCAAAATGAAACTTGCGGGCATCATCTACGCCACCGGTCTGCGGTCTAAGTCGGAGTAAGGGTAATAGCCTTTGTCTTTGAGTCTCTGCAGGAGATTCGCGCCGCCGCGCTTGCGGGCGTACATCATCTCCGACCGGAACACCTCGATGACGGCCATCAGCCCGAACTCGGCCGGCTCGTTTGCCGAATAGGACGGGTAGCCGTCGAAGATCAGGCACCGCCCGCCGACCCTTGGCATGTCCGATGGGAACTCGCAGGTTTCATTCGGATGGAGGGTCGCCTGCGCGCTATAGGGAGCGATGTGATTGAGGATGGCCTGGATGCGGGAGTGCGCTTCGCCAAACGGGTGGGATTTGTCTCTCGCTGCATCCAAGTCAATCGGGTGTCGGGTGAACATCACCAACTCGTAGCAGCGGTACACCGAATTCGAGGAGCCCACCCCAGGCATCTCGGACAGTTCTTTGGTGGCGATGGCCGTCCCCCGAATCCGGTTCGGGTAGTAATAAAGGTCCAAGCCGCCGCCGACAGCGTACGGCACGATGGCGTGCATCACCATTTCGTGCTCTTTGCCGAGCATCTGCTCCATCAGCGCGGACTTGCGGTCGAACCACTGCTGCTCAAGGGATTCACTTTGCTCTTCCATTCGGTCACACTCCGGGTCCTGAACCACTGGAGCACTGCGCATGATGCATCCAATTGGGACTCTCACCGAGACGGAAGGCCGAATCGAGCTTCATGGACGGCGCCAGCGATGCAATGTTGGACGGCGTTCAGTAACCCATAGGTTACACCCACTCGCTTGCTCGATGGGTGCGTCAGCTTGGGAAAGCGTCGAATCAAACGCGGAAATCGTCGCATTGGTGTGAATTCCGGTTTATAATCGGACTCTATGAAGCTCGGAGTCCCCATTCTCGCGTTCGGCATGCTCTCGTCGGCCCTCCTGCTCGGCTGCGGAGGAAGCTCGGCCGAGCCCACCGGGGGCGGCACGCCCGGCGGGCCGATGACCGCCGCACAAGCCCTCGCCCTGCTCAACGAGGGCAACGCCCGGTTCGTCGCGCGCGCCGTGAGTTCGCCGCACCCCACCCGGCACGAGCGGGCCGAGACGACCAACCACCAGGCGCCGTTCGCCCTCATCGTGGGCTGCGCCGATTCGCGCACCGGCCCCGAGATCGTGTTCGACCAATCCATCGGCGACCTCTTCCCCGTCCGGGTCGCGGGCAACCTCGTGGACGACTACGGCCTCGGCAGCATCGAATACGCCGTCGAGCATCTGGGCACCCGCCTGATCGTCGTGATGGGCCACGAGCGGTGCGGCGCGGTCACGGCCGCCATGGATGCCGACGACGCCGACGGCTACGTGGGATCCCTCGTGAGGGCCATCCGACCGGCGGTCTTGGCCACCGAAGGCATGGAAGGCGACCCGCTGGAGAACGCCGTCGTTGAGAAC
>JACFNW010000633.1 GCA_019454665.1 Fimbriimonadaceae bacterium
GCCGAGCGTCGTCTACGCCATCGAATCGCTGGCCGAGTTCACCGAGGCGACGCGCTGCCTTGCCGTACTCGGCGAGATGAAGGAACTGGGCGATGCCTCGGAAGAAGGCCACCGGATGGTTGGGCGCGCGCTGGCCGCATCGTGCGTGGAACGCGTGGCCCTGTTTGGCGAAGGCACGTGGGCGATCCAGGACGAAGCCATCCGCTGCGGCATGGCCGACGAGCAGTTCTTGCTGGCCGACGACTTGGACGACCTGCGCGAGTTTCTCGATCGGACGTTGCCGGGCGACGTCGTGTTGCTCAAAGGCAGCCGGGCCCTCGGGCTGGAGCGGCTGGTGGAGGTTCCATCATGACCACCCTTTCCGATCTCTTGACGGCGTTCTGGGTCTCGTTCCTCGCGGCAGCGGTCGCAGCGCCGTTGGTGATGGCCGCTCTGCGAGCCGGACGAGCCCGGCAGACCATTGACCCGCACGCCCCGGAAAGCCACCAGAAGAAGCAAGGCACCCCGACGATGGGTGGCCTGATCGTCTTGGTCGGACTGATCGCGTGGGGCTTCGCCTTCCCGGGCCACTGGATGCTGCTGGCTTGGCTTGGCGGCTTCGCAGCGCTCGGATTCGTGGACGACTTCGTGATGCCGAAGATGACGGGCAAGCGGGGACTCGGCTGGCTGCCCAAACTCGGCGTGCAGGTCGCTTTGGCCGCTTGCACGCCCGCGCTCATGGGGTTGCCCAACACCCCGAGAAACCTGATCTTGGCCGGTTTCGGGGTGTTGTTCTTCGCCAACGCGTACAACTTCGCCGATGGCTTGGACGCCTTGGCGGGGTCCATCGGCCTGGTTCACTTCTTGGCCTTTGGAGCGCTGGGCGTGCTGTGGCTGGACTGGGCCGGCGCACCTGCGTTGCCCGTGCACATCGCAGGTGCGGTCGCCGGAGGTTTGGTGGCGTTCCTGTTCGTCAACGCGCCACCGGCACGGGTGTTCATGGGAGACACGGGTTCGATGCCGATCGGGGCTTTGATGGGCTTTCTGACCGTCGGCTGGTTCGCCGAAACACACATCGGCCGCCTCGAGTTGGGCCGCCCAACACTTCCCCTCCTGGTGCTGAGCCTGTTGATGGTGATCGAGTTGGTGCCCGTGCCGATGCAGGTGGGCTGGTTCAAGCTGTCGCGCATGCGGTTGGTCCCCATGGCGCCGATCCACCACGCGTTCGAGAAGAAGGGCTGGCCCGAGAGCCGCGTCGTCTGGTCGTTCGCTCTCGTCCAGATGTTGTTGGCGGTCGCCGCGCTGGCATTGGCTGTTCGCGACATAGAAGGTCTGCCATGAACGATGTTCGACCCACCGTAGCCTCGGCGTCCCGGCTGCATCGGGAGGAAGGCGCAGCATGAAACCAAGGTACGGATTCCCCGACATCCATCTCGCCGGCTGGGCTTTCTTCGCGTGCTTCTTGGGCACGCTGATCGTGGTGGACAGTTCCTATGCCGCCTCCATCGCGCGGGGCGAGGGGGTGTTCGCCAAGGGCGTGCTGGCCCATTTGGCTTGCGTGGGACTCGGCTTGGGCTTGGCCTGGCTGCTCTCGCGGGTCGGACCCCACATTTGGTCGCGTCTTGGATGGTTGGCCTATGGGCTGGCCTTTGTCAGCGCCGTCGTCCTCGTCGTGCTTTTCGGTGTCGAGCAGAACAGCGCGAAGTCGTGGATCGAGATTCAGGGCATCCGT
>JACFNW010000634.1 GCA_019454665.1 Fimbriimonadaceae bacterium
CGCCATCATCGACGGGCGCCTGGCGGAGGTGGTGCGCACCCGTTTCCTCTCCGGATCGCTGGTGGTGCCGGAGTTCGTGCTGGACGAGCTGCAGCAGGTGGCCGACTCGTCCGATCCGCTCAAACGTCGCCGCGGGCCGCGCGGGTCGCTATGGGCTTCTCGAATCTGGGCAGTGCTTCGGCATCCACGCTCCAATCGCCCCTCAGGGCCTTGTCCAAGATGGCTGCCTCGGCTGGATGCTCCTTGGCATAGGCTTGCCACTTGGCTTGCCATGCGCCTTCGAGTTCTGCGCCTTTGGTTCGCGCGTCCATGGCCGTTCGCGCATCTTCGGGGACCCAGAACGCCTCAGGCGGCAGGCCCAGAGCCTCTTTGGCGCGCAAGACTTCGTCAGGACCGAGCGGCGAGCCGTGGCTCTTCGCGGAGCCCGCCTTGGCGGGGCTGCCATAACCGATCACGGTGCGGCAGGCGATGAGCGACGGGCGTTCGGTGTCCCGCTTGGCGCGGACGATGGCGGCGTCCACGGCATTCACGTCCATGCCTTGCTCCACTCGCTCGGTGTGCCAACCCAACGCTTGGAACTTGGCCAGCACGTCTTCTGTGAACGCGAGGTCGGTCGCCCCGTCAATCGTGATCTGGTTGTCGTCGTAGAGCACGATCAGCTTGCCAAGCCCCTGGTGTCCGGCCAAGGACGCGGCTTCGTTGGCCACGCCCTCCATCAAGTCGCCATCCGAGGCGAGCACGTAGGTGAAGTGGTCCACGACCGTGTGGGTCGGGGTGTTGAACTTGGCGGCGAGGAACCGCTCGGCGAGCGCCATGCCGACGGCGGTCGAGATGCCCTGCCCCAGCGGGCCCGTCGCCATCTCGACGCCCGGTGTGAGGTGGTTTTCGGGGTGCCCGGGCGTTCGGCTTCCCCACTGGCGGAAGTCGAGCAATTCCTGCATCGGGAGGTCGTAGCCCGTGAGGTGCAGCAGCGCGTAGAGGAGCATCGAGCCGTGTCCGGCGCTGAGGATGAAGCGGTCGCGATCGAACCACGAGGGGTTGGCGGGGTTGTGGCGCAGGTGGCGCGACCACACGGCATAGGCCATGGGCGCCGCGCCCATCGGCATTCCGGGGTGTCCGGAATTGGCCTTCTGGACGGCGTCCATCGCCAGGCCACGGATGACGTTGACGCACAGCTCGTCGAGCGTCGGGTGGGAGGTGGAGGGCACAGCCGAGTCTACCCGTGGGCCGGTGCGGGTTCCGGGGTTTGTGGATCCTCGGCCTTGGTCGGCGTCGCTACGGGCAGCCCGCCCCAGTTGTGGCCAACGGGCACGAACCCCGACGCAAGAAACGCCGGAATCGCCCCGCGGAACGCGTAGGGAAACACGACGTCGCGTCCCCGGTCGGCCACGCCCATCACGTTGGCCACGCCGGCGATGGTGTTGCCTTCGGGCGCGGCTCCGCCGACCCCGCGAAGGATGAACGATTTCAGGAACTTGTCCATGGTTCTCTTCCAGCCCCGTCGGGCAACAAAAAAGCCGCCCATCGGGCGGCCTGTGGTTCGAATTCGGCGGTCGTTTCTAGCGGTTCGGCTTCTCCGGCTTCGGCAGGTATCCGCGTGCGATCAGCGCCCACCGCACCTGCTCCAGGTAATCGCGGTCGTCCACCAGCGAGTCGGCGATTTCGGACTGTACCGAATCGGGCACCTCGGTCGGACGCACTCTCA
>JACFNW010000635.1 GCA_019454665.1 Fimbriimonadaceae bacterium
CAGCAGGATCGGCGTCGTCTCGAACCGGGGATCGTTCACCAGCCGGCGGAACGCGCCTTCGCCGATCAGCCCCTGGCCGATGTGTTCGTGCCGGTCCAGCTTCGAGCCCATCGGCTTCATGCTGTCGTTGCAGTGGATCGCCTTCAGCCGCCCCAAGCCCACCATCGCGTCGAAGCCCAAGAACGTCAGTTCGTAGCCCTCTTCCTCGCGGATGTCGTAGCCCGCCGCAAAGATGTGGCACGTGTCGAGGCACACGCCCAGCCGCGGATGCCCGTGGCACAGGTCGAGCAGCGTGCGGAGATGTTCGAAACGGTAGTTGAGCGACGAGCCCTGCCCGGCGGTGGTTTCCATGAGCAGCGTCACGTTGTCGGGCGTCTCGCCGAGCAGGCGCATCGCTTGGGCGGCCGTGGTCTTCAGGGCATCGTCCTCCGTCTGGTCCTTGGCCGAGCCCATGTGGGACACGACGTACGGGATGCCCAGCAGCGAGCAGCGGATGAGTTCGTCGCGCAGCGAATCGTAGCTCTTGTCGCGGATCTCGGGGGTCGGGGCGCACAGGTTGACCAGATAGCTGTCGTGGCTCACGATGGCCGCGATGCCCGTCTTGGCGCGCGCCTTGTTCAAGTCGGCGACCATCTCTTGCGTGACGGCTTTGGCCTTCCACATCCTCGGGCTGGCGGTGAACACCTGAATGGCGGTGCAGCCGATGGCCTTGCCGTCGCGGACGGCTTGGCCGATGCCGTTCTTGGTGGACATGTGGGCGCCGAGGAGTTGGGCGGGCATGGATTCAGTTTGACGCAATCGGACCCTGCGCACGGGTCGCAGTAATTCCCGAAGTTTGTCGTGCGCGACGGGCGTTTCGGTCGTATCATGGGGTTGGCCCCGTCCAAGCAACGGGGTTCCGGAGGAAAGAGAACGTGAAGATGCGCTTCGGGCTTGGCGGATCGGCTTGGCTGGTCCTCGCTGCGACGACCGTGGCTCAAGTTGGACTGACGGGCTCGGTGGGAGTGCCCACCACTTCCCTGAGCGATCAGTCCGCTGCTGCGCCGCTCGTCCTGAGCGTGTCAGACGAGTATGGCCATGCCCGGTTGAGCCTGGATTACGGCGAAGTGCGGTTGTTCGCCGACGTCGCTCACTCGGTCGCCTTCAATCTGGGATCCACGTCCGAAGGGACCTACAACGATCTGGCGACCATTCATGCGCCAGGGCTGGCAGGAACCTCGGGGACGGCCACAGCCCATGTGTGGTTCGAAGGGGCCTTTGGTGGGTCGGGACCCACGTGGCAGGCGACGTTCTCAACGAGCGTCTATGTGAACGGCGTTGGCGAACACCGCTTCTCCGGGGACAGCAGCGCCTTTGGGCCGACGGGCGAGCCTTTGCCCATGATGGTGGACGTGTTCTTTGCGTTCACCTACGGTTCGCCCTTCGGCATCACGGTGCTCCAGTCGGCCGGGGTGTCGTCCAATGAAGGTTCGGTGTTTGCGGACTTCGAGAGCACCGCGAGGTGGGAAGGGATCACGGACCTGCGCGACGGGGGCGGCAATCTGGTGACGAACGCCACCCTTGAGTCTGCAAGCGGTGCCGACTACCTGAACCCCGTCCCCGAACCGACCACGCTGACGGTTCTCTTCCTCGGAGTCGCGTTGGCGCTCCGGCGACGTGCTTAGTCTGCTCGGTGCGCTCTTGGA
>JACFNW010000636.1 GCA_019454665.1 Fimbriimonadaceae bacterium
TGCTCGGTGCGCTCTTGGAACCGAGACGGGTTGAGCCGCAAAGCGCGCGGTCACGCGAACTGGAACTCCGGCGTCCCGAACATCAGCCGGGCCACCGTCGCCGCCACGTCTCCGGCGCTTCGGGGCGTCAAACCGAAGAGCGCCGCCGACTTGGCCGCATCGCGCATCTGCTCGCGTTGCGCGTCGGTGACCGGGGCATCGAACAGCGAGACCATTCGGTCGGCCAGCCCTTCGGGCGTGCGCTCCTCCACCACGTCGAAGATCGGGATGGCCAGCGACTGTCCCCGCCCCGCGGGAGCGCCGGGACGGCGAGCCGCGAACAACGCATCGCCCCAGGCGATCCGTTGCACCATGGTGGCCGACGTGATCCACGCCCGCCCATGCTCCCAGCCGGCCACATCGGGCGGATAGAACAGCCGCATGCCCATGTTCTGGCACGCGCGTTGCGCCGCCAAGGCCGGACCAAGCTGGCCGCGACCGATGGGCTCGTCGCCGAGCGCCGCCAGGTTGCGGCGCATGGTTGCTCCGACCCCCAACTGGCGCAACGTGGGCACCACAAAGTCCACCGGGTTCTTCACGATCTTCCGCTCGGCCCGGGCTGAGTAGAACTCGTCAGACTCCATAATCGCCCGCAACAGGGCCTTGATGTTCAGCCCGGAGTCGCGAAAGACCTTGGCGAACCGCTCGATCACGTCCTTCTCGGGCTTTTCGTACACGAAGAACTCCCACAGCTTGGTTGTCAGGTAGCGGGATGTCTGCGGGTCGTCGCACAAGGCGTGGATGACGTCTTCGCCGCCGAGGTTGCCCGTTTTGCCACGGAACGTCTTCTCGTCGTTGTCCTTGTCGGCCAGCCGCAGCACGAACACCTCGGCGAGCGGCTGGCGGTCGGGCACGCGCCGCGAACCGGGCTGGCCAAAGCTCCACCCCGTGAAGCACCGCGCCACTTCGTAGACCTCCTCTTCGGTGTAGTTCCCGATGCCGACCGTGAACAACTCCATCAGCTCGCGGGCGAAGTTCTCGTTCGGCTTCCCTTGGACGTTGGTCTGGTTGTCCAGCCAGTAGATCATCGCGGGGTCCTTGCTCATCTCGATGAGAAAGGCCCGGAAGTCGCCCACGCAGTGGCGGCGGAGCGTCTCGTTCTGCCGGTAGATGGCGGGCGGCGAGTTGACCTTGGCGGCGCTCGTGGCAAAGTGGTCGTGCCAGAAGATGGCCATCTTCTCCTGGAGCGGGCGCTGGGTGATGAGGAGGCGCATGAGCCACCACGCCTCGACGAGCGGCAGATTGGGAAACCGAACGTTGGGGTTCGGGTTCTGGAACCGCAGGATGTCCACCTCGAACCCCTCGTCGGTCTTCTCGAAGTCGAGCAGCCGGGAAATGGCGCGGTTCACGCCACCCTCGCTGTAGTAATCCACCTCCGCCTCGCTCGCGCCCAGCCCGAAGCGTCGGAGCAGGTGCGCGGTCTTCTCGCGGTCGGTCTTGAGTGCCATATCGAGCCAAGACGCTGCGGCGTCAGTCTGTGTTCATTCGCCCCGAACGAGCCGGGTCCAAAAGGGTGGCTGGGCCACTCCCAGGGGCACGCGCGAATCGCCGATGACGCCCGCGCAGTCGCGGTCATGGCGAGCCTCACCCGATGCTGGGCTCCACCTCGCGACTTTCAAGCTCGACGCCGAGTTTCTATC
>JACFNW010000637.1 GCA_019454665.1 Fimbriimonadaceae bacterium
CTTCTCGACAAATCGCGCGGCTGGCTCGCGATCGATCCGATGGGCGTGGTGGGCGAGCCTGCGGTCGAAATCGCCGTGTTCGTACGGAACCTCTGGCAGGATCGCCACAAGCGGACCGATCCAGCCGCTGCGATGCGCCGCCGAATCCACGCGTTCTGCGACTTGCTCGGTCTCGAGCGCCACCGCGCCCATGCGTGGTGTTTCGTGTTGTCCATGGTCTCCACTGCGTGGAGTATCGAGGATGGCGAGGACGATTGGCCGGAAAGTGCGGCGATCACGAGGATGTTGGCGGGCTGAAGTTGGGATGAGGTTGAACTGGTGTCGGGCTAGGGTTCGGCTGGTGTTCGGAGCGGTTCGGAGTCGGTCGATGCCGAGAGTGACGAGGCGTCCAACCCAGCCAAACCTCAACCGAACACTAGCCGAACATCAGCCCAACGCCTTCTCTGCCTCCCCGTACAGCGCCTCCACAAGCTCCGCGACGAAGAACCGCCCACGTTCCTTGGCCAGCTCGTACCACGGGCTCATCATCACCGAGCGCATCAGGAACACCCCGCTCTCGGCGTAGTCCTGCGGCGTCGCGCCGAGCCGCTCCAGCAGTCCGCCGACCGCCGATGGCCCGCAGCGTTCCGCCGAGAGCGTGGTGCGGCTCACGAAGAACCGCCGATCGAAGACCCGCTGATCGGAACCGGGCCCGGCATCGAACGCCTGATGGATGCGCCGATTGAACCGGTTGATCGCCTTCAGGGGCATTCCACCCTCTGCCGGGGCGAACAGGTAGCACACGATGTTCGAGCCCGGCGGGCAGAGCACGTGCGCCCGCACCTTGCACTCGATCTCGTGCGGATAGGCCTCGAGCAGGGCGTGGAACTCGCACGCCGCACGCACCTGGTCGCGCAGCATCCGCCCGTGCTGGCTGGCGTCCAACGCGATGAGCGAGTGGCTGAGCCAGACTCCTGCCGCCGCCGCGCCCGGCTTGCTACCCTCCAGAACGTAGACGCCGATGCTCTGCTCTCCCGCGCGCGGCTTGTCGGGGTCGTCTTCCAGGTACGGGGCGTCCTGCCGCGCCACGGCCTTCACCCACGGCGATTTGAAGCAGATCGCGCCCGCCGGATAGGGGATGAAGCCGAGCTTGTGCGGGTCCACCGTCACCGAATCGGCGTGGCCCGTCGCTCCGAGGGCGTCGCACGCTCCTTGATCGGGCAGCGAAAGCGGGAGCGACACGCTGCGGCCCGCGATGCGCGACTCTGTGGTCGGCTCGCCGAGGCCGATGCGCTCGGGGAGGATCATGGTCCGCAGGTAGCCCCCGTAGGCGGCATCCACGTGCAGCCAGAACGACCCAAGCCCCGCCGCCTCTCGCTCGTTGCGCAAAGCGACGATGCCGTCCACCGGGTCGATCGCGCCTTCCTCGGTGGTTCCCGCGACTGCGACGACGGCCAGCACGTGGTCCCCTGCGGCCCGAGTGGCATCCAACGCTTCGGCCAACGCGCCGACATCCATGCGGAAGTGCCGGTCCACCGGCACGGCATGGAGCGATCGCGTCCCCAATCCGAGAACGTCCATGCACTTGGTGAAGCAGTAGTGGTAGGTTTCGGGCACGAAGAGGCGCGGCTTGGAACCCAACGCGCGGATCACCTGCGCGGTGCCTTGGGCGGCTGGGTTGAATCGGCTGCTCCA
>JACFNW010000638.1:0-532 GCA_019454665.1 Fimbriimonadaceae bacterium
GGACCATGAGGTCGGAGACCTCCTGCTCGGTGATCCCCATCGTCTCGGCGATCTCCTGATCCGTGGGGGGACGCCCGTATTTGACCTCCAAGGCGTGCATGGTCCGGTCAAGGCCCTTGAGTTTCTCGCGGATGGATCGCGGCACCCAGTCCTCGTCGCGGAGCATTTCCAGAATGGCGCCTCGGATAAGGGCGATGGCGTACGTCTCGAACTTGACGTCGCGGCTGAAATCGAACTGATCAACGCTTTTGATGAGGCCAATGACCCCTGCACCGACGAGGTCCTCGCGGTCCAAGCCTCCGGGCAACGCCGTCATCAACCGGCCTGCCGTAATGCGCACCAGGTACGAGTAGTGGTTGATCAACTCGATCCGTGCGTCAGGATCCCCCAATTGCTTGAAGTCTCGCCAGGCACTATCCAGTTGGCTTGGAGATAAGGGCATTTATCGGCCTCTATGATAACACGGTTGCACAAATCTAGGCGGCTTTCTTTGAGTCTCCCGCCTCCGCCTTGGGGTTTTCGGATCGAGACG
>JACFNW010000638.1:589-1665 GCA_019454665.1 Fimbriimonadaceae bacterium
ACAGCGAGGTCGTCAAGGTTCCCGCAAAGTAGGCGGCGACGCCACGAGTTACGGCTTGAAGGGGCTCGACCTGCGCCAGGATCGAGGCCGCCAGCGCCAACAAGGCGCAGGTGCTTCCCACCAGTTTGGTGATGGCTTTGGCGCGTTGTTGAGGCGACATCGGAGGTGGCTCCAGTGCAAGTATCGGCGGCAGTGCCCGCATTCCTCAGCAATCTTGCGAGGAGTTTGTGAAGTTTCCAGGTTCACGAACCTACAGAGGGATGCGAAGTCCGTCGTAAGCCAGTCGGATGTTGGGGGGCATCGTGGCCTCGACCGCATCGTGGTCGTAGTCGTGGCTCAGGTGGGTGAAAAACGTGGTCCTCGCCCCGATTCGCTGGGCCACATCCATCGCCTGCTCGAAGTTGAAGTGGTTCGGGTGGGGCTTGTAGCGGACCGCGTCCAGCACCAACGTCTCCAACCCATCGAGGTAAGCCCACGACTCGTCCGGGATGAGGTTCACATCGGTCAGATAGGCGAAGTCGCGGCACCGCAGCCCGGTCACCGTCCACCTGCCGTGAACCAAAGGAAACGTCTGGATTTCCAAGCCAGCCGCCCGGACGACGTCCGGGACGGGACGCACGTCGAAGTTGGGCAGCATCACTCCCGGCGGAGGCGGCTCGAACGCGTACGGGAACACGCGGCGGATGTCCTCTTGCGTCTCCTCGTTGGCGTACACCAAGACCGGGCGTCCGGACTTGAGCGAGTAGCCGCGCAGGTCGTCCATGCCCATGATGTGGTCGGCGTGCCCGTGGGTGACGATCACGCACTCGACCGAGAGGACGCCTTCCTGGAACAGTTGCAGGCGCATCTCCGGGGCACAGTCCACCAACACGTTGCCGAGTTCCGTGCGGAACAGGATCGAGGGCCTCGAACGGTGGTTCTTGGGGTTGGCAAGAAAGCTCTCGGGGTACTCGAATCCCAGCGTGGGCACTCCGCTGCTGGTTCCCGAGCCGAGAACCACGACCTCGGCGTTCACAGTTCGCCGGCCGATTGCAGCACCATGCGCAGAACGCGCGCGACCGCGCCCAATCCCCCGG
>JACFNW010000639.1 GCA_019454665.1 Fimbriimonadaceae bacterium
AACCAAAGGTAGCCGCCTGCCGTGGTGAGCCAGACGTTTTGAAGGGCGACGCCTTCCACTTTGACAAAGCAGTTCGCGGGGATGGCCACGCCGGTGAATCCAGAGCCGGTCGCCTGGCCCCCGCGCACGATGACGGCCGTCGTATTGCCGTCGCTGGCCGCCAACCCCATCAAGCCGAGCCCTGCGGTCAGGGTGTTGTCTTCCAGGGTGTAGCGCCCATCGCTGATGCCCAGTCCTTGGCCACCGCTCGTTGTGTTTTCGCGCAACGTGCATTGCGTCAGGTCTTGGACGGCGATGGCATACACGGTGGAGCCTTGCACCTGGTTGCTTTCGATGAGACAAGGCTCGGAGACGGGTCCCGTTGTGCCTCCGCCCTCGAGGTCGCCGTCCACGGCGATCATGCCGGTCACCGTGTTGCCCTTGATGGTGACGGGGGCGTGGACCTCGTTCACGACGATCGCCAAAGCCCCGGATGCGGGGACGATGTTGTTCTCAATGAGGACCTGCTCGATGTTGGCCGCCGCGGTCTCCACGTAGATGCGCGGCTCGGGTCCAGTGGTCGGAAGAAACTCATTGTCCACGATCTCGATGCGGTCGTTGGCTGCGGCTTTGCGGCGAGAGCGGGGTGAGAAGTGGACCGAGTAAGCGACGTCCAGCCGCTTCTCGAATTTGTTCAGGCTGAATCGGGCGGAGCCCTCACCGAGCCCGTCGGGGTCGTTCAACAGCAGCGTGGCGTCCGCCATTCGACTGTTGTGGGCGTGAACGCCGCTCACCTCTCCGCCCAACCCGAGGCTCAGGGCGTCCGTGACCCGCCATAGGAACGAGCCCTTCCCTTTGAGATTGGCGTAACTGTGTCGGTCCCGGTGGCGGAGGACGGCTTGGGCCTCGCCTTGGAACTCGGCTTCGTCCCAGAGCAGCGAGAGCCCCGCCGTGGATTCGGCCTCGACGCGGACGTCTTGGTAGCGCCCGCCTTGAACCATCAGCTCGCAGGCGGCATCGGCTCGTCCGGTCGCGCCCAAGAACTCGAAATCGCCGCCGACCTCGCAACCGTCCAGCCGCCCGGTGAGCAGCCCGCCACGCTCCAACTGGACGCGGAAGAAATCGAACGTCCCGTGAGTGAATTCGCCTTCGACTTCGGTATCCAGTGTGGTCGTCGTGTTGCGGATGCCCGTGGCCGTGCCAACGAGCCGCGCCTTGGCCGTTCCTCGGAACCCCAAGATGCCTGTGTCGGAGTTGACGTTGTCCAAGGTCAGTTCGGTCTCGTGGCGCAGTGTCAGGTTTTGGTCCAGCCGGTTCAGGGTCAGGTTGCGCAAGTCAATGTCCGCTCCCGCGTCGGCGGTGAGCGCCAGATTCAGGTCGCCGATGGTGCTGGTTTCGGTCACCAGCGGCCCGTTGAACAAGCCATCGAACGAGAGGCTGGGCGCGACGAGTTCGCTGACAAGCGCTCCGACTGGATTCGCCGTGGTTCGTGCCCGAACGGGGCCGGGCGAGGGAAACTGGATGGCCACGGGTCCGGCAAACGCGCAGTCGCGGAGCGTCACGCTGGCCGACGCTTGGATGGCGACTCCGGTGTCGCACGTCCATCCGGTGAGCACCGCGCCGACCGGCGCTTCGACCACGGGCGAGCCGGTGGTGCCGCCCAGCCGCACGCGATAGCCTTC
>JACFNW010000640.1 GCA_019454665.1 Fimbriimonadaceae bacterium
AGGCCATGGTCGGATACGGCTCGGCGACCAGCGTTGGCCAGGGAGCCAGCAACACCGAAACGGCCGTTACGCTTCGCAACGACCTGAGCTCGGCGTTCACCTACTACAACAGCTTCGGCAACGTGGGTGGCCAAGGCGGAGCCGCTGGTACTGGCACGCGACCTTATGGCGCGATGGTCGCCGCGTTCTCGCTCGCCGGCTCGCTTCCCAAAGATACGGACACCAAGATGTTCGACATCCGGCTGAACGCGAACCTGAACGTGGGCGAGTCCAGACAGGTCCACATTTGGCAGTGGCCCATCGAGGGCGGCGAAACGAACTGGCGATCCGTTGCCACCGACGCCAACTTCAACAACTTCGTCCCCGCGCAGAGCTACACGGTCACGATCAACGCCGTGCCCGAGCCGGCCACAATGGCCGCTCTCGCACTTGGCCTTGGCGGTCTCGTACTGCGACGACGCCGAGCCAAGTAAGGCCAGCGCACTCAACTCCCTTGCCGGAGGCTCATCCATCGGATGAGCCTCCGCTCGTTGTTTCCAGGGCCCACGGGTAACATGCGCCCATGCCCTCCACGGCGCTCCAACAAGCGTATCCACTCGACGCCGATACCATCGCGACCTATCAGCGAAACGGCCACATCCGCCTGAATGGAGTCCTCTCCGAGGCCGATCTCGCCCCATATCGTGCCGCCATCCGCGAAGTCGTCGCCCAGATGAACCGAGAGACGCGGCCCATGGAGCAGCGCGACACCTACGCGAAGGCCTTCATCCAGATCATCAACCTCTGGGAGATGGACGAGCGCGTCAAGGAGTTCTCGCTCGCAGGGCGGTTCGGACAGATTGCCTGCGAGCTCATGGGCTGCCGGGCAGTGCGCATGTACCACGATCAGGCCCTGTTCAAGGAGCCCGGCGGCGGACCGACGCCTTGGCACCAAGACCAGTTCTACTGGCCGATCGCCTCGAACAACACGATCACGATGTGGATGCCGCTCGTAGACGTGACCGCCGACATGGGCACCATGCAGTTCGCCAGCGGTTCGCACGCCGAGGGCTATATCGGCGAACTCGCGATCAGCGACGCCTCGGAGACGTTCTTCGAGAACTTCGTGAAGTCGAAGGGTTACCCATTGGCTGGCTGCGGCGACATGAAGGCCGGAGACGCCAGCTTCCACTCGGGATGGACGCTCCACCGTGCCCCGGGCAACAGCAGCGCCGAGCGCGCCCGCGAGGCGATGACGATCATCTTCGTGGACGATGTGGCCAGCGTCTTGCAGCCAGACCTCGTCAACCGGCAGAACGAGATGGAGCGGTTCTTCCCGGGGCTCAAGCCCGGCGACCCGATTTCCAGTCCGCTGAACCCGATCCTCTACTCCCGTGAGTGACCCTGGCTACTCTGGCAAGCCGCTGCGCGAGAAGCTCGGTTTGAAGGAGACTCATCGCGCCCGCTTCGTGGGAGTGCCCGCCTCCGTGCTGGAGCGGCTTGCCCCGTTGCCCGGTCCGAGCGACCATCCCTTTGACTTTGTGATGTGGTTTCCCGCAGACGCGGCGGAACTGGAGGCTGGCTTCGCCGAGTTCGAGGCGGTCCTTGCCGGGAAGGGGATGCTGTGGGTGGCGTGGCCCAAGAAGTCCTCGCCGCTGCGCAACACGCTCGAGTTCGCC
>JACFNW010000641.1:0-772 GCA_019454665.1 Fimbriimonadaceae bacterium
GCGACGCAATCTTGGCCGATCTGGACGACGACAACAAGGTCATCTTCCGCCGAATAGACGCGCAAGAAGCGGGCGAGGGCTCGAAAGAACTCGTGGGCAACTAAGGCCGCATGATCGTCTACTCGGATCGCGAACGACTCGAGTTTGACGAGTATGCGGACTTCTTGAAACGGTCCGACCTGGGGTCTCAGTACCCCAGGCAGGGCTTCGAGTCTCGCATCCCCAAGGTCTTGGCCAACGTGGACTTGAGCCTTACGGCACGCACCGAGGACGGGCTGTTGGTGGGGATCTGCTTCGGCCTCACGGATTGGGCGTACTTCCTGTTTCTTACCGATTTAGGCGTTGACCGTTCCTATGTGCGGCAGGGCATCGGACGGACGCTGGTCGAGATGGCCGTCGAGAAGGCGGGCGGCCCGGCGAACATCACGATCGCGACGATCTCGCACGACGACGCGTTGCCGTTTTATGGCTCAATGGGCATCGTCAACGATGAGAACCTGGTCGTGCGCTTCTGTTCGGATTGGGAGAGTTTCGTGGTCGAATAGCGGGTTAGTTTGCCCACGACACCGACTTGGGTCAACCCTCCCCTCAATCCCCTCCCGATCTTCGGGAGGGGACGATTCGGAAGGCTGCCCTCGAACCGGGTTGCCACGGTTTGACCGGGCCCTACCACCATCCGCACGCAGAGAACGCCCCGGCCCGGCAGACCGTGTTCGTCTGGCACGACGACTCGGCAGCACCACCCCGGGTCACCCTGAGGTTCGGCCCGCGC
>JACFNW010000641.1:782-1656 GCA_019454665.1 Fimbriimonadaceae bacterium
CGAAGGGGACGCGGGGTGCACATGTTGGCGTGGTCACGCCAACCCCGAACAGGGTGCGCATTTCACCGCGAGAAGCCGACCCTTCACGAGTTCCGACCCCGCGAGAGCGTCGTGGCTATGGAACCCAGACAAGGGGTCGGGAACGTCGTGGCACCCAAGACAGAAATGCAAGTATGGACACGCAGAGAGCTGGTTATCCGCCGATGCCGCCGTTCGGGATCGATCCCGGCATCAGGTACCTTGGGCCTACGACCTGTGACCTTCGGACCCACGGGTTGGAAACGGGCCGCCGAGGCGCGCGTCATGCTGGTTCGGCGACGCGATGAAGCCGCCACCCTTTGGACAACCGAACATGAATCACTCTTTCTTCTCGAAGCTCGCGCGGACCGCAGCCTCCGCACTGGCTTTCGCCGTAGCCGCCGGCGTCCATGCACTGACGCTCGACGAGCTGAAACAGATGGTCAAGGAACTCGAGGCCATCGCGGTGAAGCACCCCGACTACGCCTACCCCATCGAATGCGAGATCGTTGATCGGCCCGTGATCAACGCCCACGCCACGGCGATCTACAAGGGCGAGGGCGAGAAGCCCCAAGCCAAGATGGTCGTGTTCACCGGATTGGTGGACTTCATGAACGACGACAAGGACCTCATTCGCGCCGTCGTCGCGCACGAGGTGTCCCACCTCGCCTGCGGCCACGTGTCGCCCTCCGAGCCCGTCGCCCGCGACCTGAGCCAGTTCTGGACGCGAACGCAAGAACTCGAAGCCGACGCCACGGGCGCCATGCTGCTGCAGCGCAGCGGCCACTCGAAGGACCACATGGCCCAGATGCTGCTCAAGCTCGACGAGGCGCGCGGCCGAACGGGGAGCTGGATC
>JACFNW010000642.1 GCA_019454665.1 Fimbriimonadaceae bacterium
TACTCAAAACTCCCTCCCCAAGCCTGTGGAGGGCCGGGGAGGGGTTGACCACTAACCCAGGACCTTGGCCGTTCATCAGACAACATTGTCCATCCAAGTCCTCTCGGTGAAGGAAACGCCGACGCATGCACTTACCCGAACGCCAACGCCGCCGACCAAAAGCAAAGATACGCCAATACGGTCACGCTGCAGCAACGCATCACGGTCTCGCGGTCGCGGCGGGCGTGGACCGCCAGCACGCACCACGCCACCAGCAACGTGACGGCCTTGACCGCCACGAACGCGGCTTCACCCTGCTGCAACAGGTGACGCATCAGGGGGTTGAACTCGACGATCAGTCCCCGAGAATACAGCCACGAGGTCAGAATGAGGTCCGAGATCCCCACGAAAAGGAGCACGGAAAAGCTGCTCGGCAGGACTATACGCACGGTTCCAAGGTATCCCCGCATCGTTACCGGGCAAAGTCCCCCTTTCGAGGGTCCCGATGAACGCATCTTGGAGGGCTCTGGCCCGCGCGGCAGGGCACGCGTAGTGGTTCATGAGCAGGCTCACGGCCAGCCGCTCCCCCCTCACCTCCACGATCCCCGACAGGCTGGAGACCATGTCGAGCGTGCCCGTCTTGCCCCGGAACGTGCTGCCCGCCAGCCGTGAGGCCAGCGTCCCGCGGCCGGGGGCGGCCATGCTGTCCAAGTAGACCGAGGCCCACGGCTGCTTCCCCGCCCACACGAGCAGTTGGGCGAGGCCGCGCGCGGTCACGATGTTGTGGCGGCTCATGCCCGAGCCGTCGTCGGGCCGGAACGCGGCGTCGCCGATCGCCTTGCGGACGAACGCGCGCATCTCGCGCGAGACGTCGCCGTAGCCTACGCGGCCACCGCTCGCGCCGCCCGCCGCGCCCAGCAGCACCAACCCCTCGGCCAAGTTGTTGTCGCTCGGCGGCAGACAGCCCGCGACGATCTCGCGGATCGGACGCCCTTCGACCACCAGGTCGGGCTTGCGGTCGGGAACCGAGACGGCCGCCGTCCACGACCCGCCGCCCATCGCCTTGACCGCAGCCAACGTGGGGTCGGGGAGCGCCAGCGTATCGAGCCGCGCAACCTTTTCGGGCAGGGTGCCGCTCACAAAGCACACGCCCACGTGCGGCTCGTAGCGGACCCTCGCCGGCCCCGCCTGGTCGAAGTGGACGATGCGCACGCCGTAGTCGCTCGGGCGGAGTTCCAGCCCCTCCGGCCCGCCCCACAACTCGAACGAGCCTCGGTCCACGGTCAGAGACGCCACCCGAGCCGCGTACTTGTTGGGCAGGTCGTCCCACTCCCACGAGGGCGGGACGGCGGGGTCGAACGGTTGCGCCACGCGGAAGGCCGCCCCCGGCGGCACGCCCAGTTTCGCGCCCACCGAGCGCCAATCGGCGAAGGTGGCCATCGGGTCGCCCGTCGTGCGCACGACGATGGCGTCGGCTTCCTTCCAGAACTCGGTCTTGGGCTTCCAATCGGGGCCGAGCCGGTCGAGGGCGAATGCGCACGCCAGGAGCTTCTGGTTGCTCGCCGGCACCATTCGCGCGTCGGGGTTGCGCTCGTAGAGCACCGTCCCATCCTGCCGCATCACGCACGCGCCGACCAGCGCCCCGGCGAGATCGGTGTGGTTCAACACGGCGTCG
>JACFNW010000643.1 GCA_019454665.1 Fimbriimonadaceae bacterium
CGTCTTTCTCGCTCTCTCCCAGAAACCCCATCAGCTTGAACATATTGGAGTCGTACTCCAACATCGATCCCGTGAGACCAGTGGTCCCGAAATCCTCAACGATGAGCGCTGGCAATGGCGCACGCCCAACCCTCCGATCCGTTCTCGCGACCGCCCCGGCGGCAACCGCATGGTGCAGGTAGTCCGTACCGAGCAGAGAAGACGCGTCAACTTCGTCCTGGAGCTCAAAGGAGACCCTTGTGACTTCGCGTCCGAACTGAGCATCAACCGAGTTCTGGATGCTCTCGCGGACCAATGCGTCTGCCAGCCGGCTTCCTTCAAATGTGTTTCTGAACGCAGCTCCGCTGGCACCGCCTGCCATCACGGGCCGAAAAAACCAAGAGACCACCGAGCATTCCTCCTGCATCCTGTCAAACTTGCCACCGCTATCTTAGCGCAAGATAGCTAGTCTGACACAAGCGTCTTGCGCGTTTGGCGTTCAGCGTTTCCATCCTTAGCGCACATCACCCGAACCGGGCTACGACCGCCGAGACCAGAGCGGGGATGGCGTTGCCCATGTTGCCGCTCGTCATCACGGCCACCACGTCGCCCGGTTCGACCGGGGCCAGTTCCGCCACCGCAGACTCCGCATCGCCCACCGCAGCCACCGGACCGGAAAAGCCCGCGCGGATCAATTCCAAGATCTCTTGGGTGCCCATCTCGTCCGCGCCCAGGCCGCGCAGCGAGGGAGGGGAGAAGAGGACCACGCGCGAGGCGTCCGCGAACATTCCCGCATACCAATCCGCCGACGCCCGCGACCGGAACGAGAACGTGTGCGGCTGGAAGAACGCGTGGATCCGCCGGTCGGGGAATTGGCCCCGCAGCGCCGCCAAAAACGCCATGGCTTTCTCGCGAGAGCTGGACAAATCCTCGTAAACCGCGACCGAGCACTCGGGCGGGGTCTTGAGCTCGCAGCGCCGCTTCATCCCCGGGAAGCACGCCAGCGCCGAAGCCAGCGCCTCGAACGAAACCGCCCCGTGTTCGAGCAGCATCGCCGCGACTCCCGCCGCGTTTTCGGCATTGTGCACGCCCAGCATGTTGGACAATTCCACCTTGCCGAGCCGTTCGCCGCGCCGCCACAGCTCGAACGCCGAGCCGCCGGGGATGCGCCGAAACGCGCGGTAGGACACATCCCAAGGCCCCTCGCCGCCATAGGTCACCACGCGGGCGCGGCTGAGGGCGGCGACTTCGGGCACGCGGTAACCGGTGCCGCACGCCGCCAACACGCCCGAAGGGGGCAGCATGCCCACCAGTTCGCGGAATCGCTCGACGTAGCTTTCTTCGGTCTTGAAGAAGTTCTTGTGGTCGTGGACGAGCGACGTGAGGATGGCCGAGGTCGGGCGGTAGCGGGCGAACTTGGAGCGGTCGTCCCAATTCGATGTGGGGTACTCGTCGCCTTCCAACACGAACCAATCCGAGCCGCCGAGCCGCGCTTGGGGGAAGCCGTTGGGCACCACGCCGAGGAACCACGAGGGGTCCGCGCCGGCATGGTGCAGCACCCAGGCCGCCATGGTGGCCGTGCTCGATTTGCCGAAGCTGCCCGTGACCACGATGTTGTGGGTCCCTGCCGTGAGGTCCTCGAGTTCGTCGGGGAACGAGCGCACGACGACCT
>JACFNW010000644.1 GCA_019454665.1 Fimbriimonadaceae bacterium
TGCTCTGGAGAGTTTGATGGCGTATACGTCGTCCCCCCGGTTCCGTGTGGCCGAGGGTGCGACGGCTCGCCGTTTCTGGATGGACGCGGCGGGGACACGACGACAAGGCTAAGGTTTCGCGAAGGCAATCCCGACTTCTTGGGTATGATTGAGGCTACATGAGCCATTGGTGGTTTGCCAGGCTGAAGCATGCCGTGCCCATTCTGGGTGCGCTGCTGTTGGTGCGCGTCAACCTCCACCTCTGCGCTCCCCGCTACGAATTGCCTGGCGGAGCGACGTGCATCGTCTGCCCGACGCTCGACGATGAGGCGACGGACCACGGTGCCGAGATCGGCGAGAGCCACGGCGATTGCCACGATTGCTGCGTGATCGCCGCGTGCCACCAGTCGAACCCCGATTCCCCCGCGACTGCACTCCATTCGTGGGAGCACGTGGTGGCCGCTCCCGTCGGTGGTTCGGTGCCGGTCCTAGTCGACACCAACGGGCGTGGCGCTTCTCCGGTTCATCTTAAAGGGTGCCCTCCCACGGGACCCCCCAGATCGGGTCGTCCCCGATCCCCTCCGAGTTTCTCCTTCGCGTAGTCGTGTCAGCCGGTCGCCCAAAGGCCCGGCCCCGATCCCGTTGAGAAGTGACTCCCTTGAAATCCACATTCGCACTCGCCTTGTTTGTCGCCGGCGGCCATGTGCTCGGCCAGACCATCACCCTGCCCGAGGCTCTGGCTGCGGCCAGAAGCCACCGCATGAGTGTTCCAGCGGCTACGGACGCCGTTTCGGCCAGCCGCGCGACTGGGGCCGCCGCCACTGCGGGCCCACCGCTCGTCCTCGGGGCGGGCGCGACCTCCCGCAACGGGTTGGGCGCCACCGACCAAGACCTCTTCATCGCGTACTCGCCCGACCTGTTTGGCCGAACCGCAGCCGCTCGGAAGATGGCCGACGCAGCCCACTTCAGGGTGCTCGCCGAGCAGAGGCGCACGTTGCTGGACGTGCAAAGCGACGTCATGTCGGCCTACATCGAAGCCTATGCCACAAGCCGACAGACCGTAGCGGCAGCCGGGTTGTTTGAGGTTGCGGAGGCCTTGTTCAGGGCCACCCAGAGACGATTCGAGGAGGGCAAAGTGCCCGAGGTCCAGCTCTCGCTGACACGCATCGAGCGCGACCGGGCGGGCCAAACGGTGGTTCACCTGAAGTCCAAGGAGCAGGCGGCTCTGCGGCGTTTGGCGGGGGCCATGGGTACCCGCGACGTCCCGACATCGGTGGCTGCCCTGGACCTCGCCGAGCCCGAAGTTCAAGTCGGCATGCGACCCGACGTGATGCTGGTCTTCGCCGAATCCGCAATTGCCGAGGCCGAAGCGTTAGCTGCGGCGAGGGAGAACGCTCCCGACTTCGAACTGACCGCGCTTCGCTCCCCCTGGAGCGATCCCGCCTCGCAGGTGGCGTTGCGGGTGCAACTCACTTGGCGGATTGGGGACTTTGGCAAGACCCGGTCATCCGTCAACGCGGCGCGCCTGCGTGCCCGGTCGCTCCAGGCCCAGGTAGAGGATCTGATGCAGAGGGCTCAGGCGGAACTCGACGCGAATGCTTTGGAGGTCGAGTCCGCCAAAGCTCGCTTGGGGTCTTCGGAAGCCATTCGCCGCGCAGCCGTTGACTTG
>JACFNW010000645.1:0-1286 GCA_019454665.1 Fimbriimonadaceae bacterium
GATATGCGTCACTTGGTTCAACGTCCCACCACCCCCTCCCGTTCCACGTCGGGTGCGCCCCTGTGCCTAAGGTCCCGGCCTAGGAAGCCGGGACTCCCTCGAGACCCCAGAGCCTCGCGCGTTCGACGCGAACCGTGACCAACTGCCCCGCCCACGACGCTTCGCCGGGGAAGTGCACCATCTTGAACTCGCGACTGTATCCCTGCAAAAGTGCGGGGTTCTTGGGCGAGGGGCCTTCGACCAACACCTCGACCTCGCGACCGACGTAGCCCGCATTGATCTCGCACGTGATGCGGTTTTGCAGTTCGACCAACGTCTGCAGCCGACGTTGCTTGAGCGGATAGGGCAACTGCTCCATGTCGGCCGCTGGCGTGCCCGGGCGCGGGGAGTAGGCGAACACATACGCGCCATCGAACCGAAACCGCTCGACCGCCGCCAAAGTCTGCTCGAACTGCTCTTCGGTCTCGCCGGGAAAGCCCACGATCAGGTCGGTGGTGATCGAAACGCTCGGCACTTGGGCGCGCAGGTTGGCGAGGATGTGGGCGAAGCCCTCGACCGTGTAGAGCCGCTTCATCGTGCGAAGCATCTCGTCCGAACCGGATTGCAGGGGCATGTGGACGTGCTCCATCACCTGCGGGCAATCGCGGATGGTCTCGATGAGTTCGGCGCTGAAGTCGCGCGGATAGGGGCTTGTGTAGCGGACGCGTTCGAGGCCCGGCACGCCCGCCAGCAATCGCAGCAGTTTGGCGAACGGCACCCGCCCTTCGGCGAGGTTCTTTCCGTAGGAGTTCACCGTCTGGCCGAGCAGCGTGACCTCGCGCGTGCCTTGCGCCGCCAATTCGGCGACTTCGCGCAGGATGTCTTGGGTGGGCCGGCTGCGTTCGCGCCCGCGCGTGGTGGGCACGATGCAGAACGTGCAGAACTTGTCGCACCCGTACTGGATGGGCACGAACGCCTTGAGCTTGGGTTTGCGCTCGACCTTGCGCTCCGGCAGATCGGTGACCACCGCGCCTTTGCGCTCGGGCAACTCGAGCCGTTTGGCGAAGCGCCGGGTTTGGGCTGCTTCCTCGACCAGCGCGGGAATCCGGGCGATCTGGGCCGTCCCGACCACGAAGTCCACGAAAGGCGCGCGTTTCTTGATCTCGTCGGCCCGGAGCTGCGCCATGCAGCCGCACACGCCGACGATGAGGTCCTTGTTCCGATCCTTGAGGAGCGCGATCTCGCCGAGCAGGGAGAACGCCTTGTCTTCGGGCGTCTTGCGGACGCTGCACGTGTTGAGCAACACG
>JACFNW010000645.1:1296-1647 GCA_019454665.1 Fimbriimonadaceae bacterium
GTGTCCGCTTCTCGGCCTGTCTTGTCCCATGGCGTTGGCTGGGTGTTGTGGGGGGCGGTGCCTTTTTGGCCCAACCACCATGGGGGGTCCCCCCCCCCACCCCGCCGGGCCGAACCCGATGTCCTGCAGGTAGAGTCCGATCTGCTCGCTGTCCTCCTCGTTCATCTGGCAGCCCCACGTCTGGATGAAGTAGGTCCCGCGCCGAATCTGGTTCGATGGGCGGGGTGCGGTGCCGGGTCGGAGGAGCGTTTGAGCCATGCGGGAGGTCCAGAGGATACCGCGAGGGGCCCATCCGCCCGGGTCCGGCGCGTGCGGTATACTCGCGCAGCTTTACCGCCACCGCCCGCAAGG
>JACFNW010000646.1 GCA_019454665.1 Fimbriimonadaceae bacterium
GAGGATCACTGTCGTCATGGTGTTTTAGCTGTCTCCGGTTCGCCCGAGGTTGCCCCTCAGGATCAGAAAGTCCGTGGCGTTCACGGTGCCGTCGCGGTTCAAGTCGGCGTTCTCGCTCCAATTCGGCGAGGTCGAAGTGCTTCCAAACGCGGCCCGCAACAGCAGGAAGTCCACGAGGTTCACCGAGTTGTCGCCGTTGACGTCGCCGTTGGTGAACGTCACGTCAATCCCCGTCACATCGCCGCCGCCGGCATTCACGCGGAAGGTTCGGCGGAGCCAAGAACCGATCTTCAGCGACACATCGTAATCGCCGCGCGGCACCACCATCGCGAACTGGCCCAGGGAACCGAGCGGCACCGAGTAAGCCATCGCGGGAGCGGTAGAGCCGATCGGGCGGACCTCGATGACCGCGCCGCCCGGCGGAACGGCATCCGTAGCCAGCGACGAAAGCCTGAAGACTCCCGAAACGGTCGAAAGGGCCACCGGCGTTTGCGCCTCGCCCACAATGGACACATCGTCCACATGGACGCCGTCGCCCACGATCGAGTAATCGGTCGTCAGCCGGAACTGGATGCGGGTGGTCGAGGCGACCCCGATCGGAGCGAGCAGGGCGGCCCAGGGAGCCGTCCCCGTGAATCGAACCCGCTCCGTGAACTCCGACCCGCCGTCGTTGGCCGTCAGAATCGAGAACCAATCGTAACCGCTCTCCAGGGCCAGTTCCGCCCACGCCAACACGTGTGGATCGGCAATCCCGGAGATCGGGATCGAGTTGGCGCCCGTCAGTCGGATATCCAGGTCGTTCGCGTAATTGCCGCCCGGGCTGTCGTGCCACGACCGCGTCGGGCTGTGGCTGTTCGTCGTGACCAAGGTCCAAGGCGAGTCGCCGAGAAACCGGTTCACCCCCTCCATGTTGTCCGAGTAAACGGTCGAGTACGTGATGATCTGGAAGTCGTCCAGATAGACACCGTCGTAGGTGATGCTGGAATCGGTCCGCATCCGGAATCGGAACAGGGCGTTGCTGCCGGCGAATTGGCCCAGCGGCACCGAAAAAGGCGTCCAATCTCTGAAGCCGGTCAGGCTGAAGACCTTGGACCAACTCGTCCCGCCGTTCAAAGAGACTTCGACTTCAAGAAAGTCATAGCCCGACTCCAGAGCCGTCTTCGCGTGGAACCGGAGGAACGCGAGCTGCGGAACGGCCACGGTCGCGTTCAGCGTGAGCATCGTGTCCGAGTTGTTCGCATAGTCGCCCGGCGAATCGGACCACGAGTGCTTGGACGAATAGAAGACCTGATCCGTCACGGACCAGGACGAGCCGGCCGAAGCCGCGAACTGCGGTGCGCCCTCCACGCGATCGGTCCACAGCGCCGGAGCCGTCGTCAAGGGGCCGAACGACACGACGCGCGACGGGTTGCCCACGTTGTCGTAGGCCCGCATCGCGGCGTAGTAGGTGCCACCCGGGAACAACCCTCGAACGAAGCGTTTCTGCCCGACGCCCGCCGGGGCTCCCAGCCCGAACTCCTCGGCCAGTCGCGCCTGCTCGAAGTTCCCCTCCGTTATGGGCGAACCCCCGAACCGCAACTCGTAGCGCGAGGCCTGGCCCGCGTATCCGTCGTCGCCCGTCGTTTCGAACTCCGCCTCCAGCG
>JACFNW010000647.1 GCA_019454665.1 Fimbriimonadaceae bacterium
TACGCGTTCTACCTCGATGATTCCGGAACGAAGGACTACTCGCCTTCAGGCTACCCGGGCAGCGGACCCACCCGCTACTTTGTCTTCGCTGGTCTCCTCGCAACGCAGGACGCCTCATCGCAACTATCTCAACGCCTGAGAGACCTCAAGCGAACAATTTCGCCCAGGCCCATCGAAATCAAATCAAACTGGCTACGAATGCCCAACGAGAGGACGCACCGCTACCTCAACCCACTCGGCTTAACGGAAGCCGGCCTCCGGCAATTCGTCGACAACGTTTACGACCTCGTCCTCCAGGCCGAAATAGAACTCCTAGCCTGCGTCGTCGACAAGCAGCACATGATCGAAAGATACGGCGAGGGGAGAGCCTACTACCCACCAGCCGTCGCCTACGAGGCGTTAGTACAACGGGTGCAGAACGCGCTTGTGGGAAAGGGCAGGTGTCAAGTCTTCATCGACGACATGACGGGCAAGAACCCCAAGGGGAACGAGCACAAGGCGAACCTCATAGCCCACCACACTCGCCTCCGCAAACACGGGTCTCGCATGGGCGGCCGAACCATCACGATTGACGTGCTGGGCGACCTTAGATTCCAGAGCTCCGCGAGAAGCGAACTCATCCAAGTCGCCGACCTCGTGGCCTACAACGTCTACCGCCAGTTCATCGAGCACGGCGAAGACTGGGAGCGCGTCGCGCCAGAACTACCGACCTACAGTTACTTCGAGCGCCTCGCACCAAAGTTCCGCAGTGGCCCAGGGAAGCGAGTACAAGGCTATGGAATCGTGAAGATGCCATTGCGCAAACGCGTGCCGTGGGCAAGCCCATGATCCAAAAACGCACGGGCCGCGCCTTAAGTCCCTACGTGACCTCGAGGGCGGCCCAATGAGCCGGGATCATTCGATCACACTTGTACACAGCCCGCGCATCGACCAGGCATTCCCAGTCCTTGCCCGAATAGTACCTCACATTCCCCGACAGCGGATGTGAGCACCGCCACCGAAGTAGAACGGAGAGGAAATGGCTCGCAACGCTGACGGTCTAGGCACGCGCCCGCACAAGTGGCGCGGCAGGTGGCGCGCCGCCCTCACCGTCGGGTACGACACCCTCGGCAAACCCGACCGACGCTGGGTATACGGCCTCACGCAAGCCGAGTGCCAAGAGAAGCTCGACGAGCTCCGCGCAGCCGCCAAGCACGGCCTGACACGCACCGACCGGCAGACACTCGCCGAGTACCTCGCCATGTGGCTCGACAGCATCGCCCCCACCGTCAGCGCGCGCACCGTCGAGATCTACCGAGCAGACGCCCGGCACCTCCTGCCGCACATCGGCCGCGTGCAACTCACCAAGTTGACGCCCGCGCATGTCCAGAAGGCCATGAGGGCCATCGTCGGCACCGAAGTGACGTTCGGCCGGCGAGGCGCCGACGGGCATCAGACGGCGGTTCTCACGCCCCGCAGCGCCAACGCCGCCCGCCTCGTGCTGCACAACGCCCTGGCCGCGGCCGTCGCCGACGGCCTCATCCCGTTCAACCCGGCCGCCAAGGAGCGCGCCAAACCGCTCCGGCAGACCACCAGCGAGATCGTCGTCTGGTCCGCCGCCGAGATCGAGGCGTTCCTCAACACGTGCCTGGCTGGCGCCT
>JACFNW010000648.1 GCA_019454665.1 Fimbriimonadaceae bacterium
CGCGGTTGCGAAAGAGCCCAGAGCAACTGGTTGCGGGGCAAGCCCTCGGAATTGGCGCGGTCCACACGCGGATTCTACACCCGGGGAGCCAACCGCCGGGCGAGTTCGTGAAACGGCTTCTCGATGATCGGAAACAACATCGAAGCGACGAACACGGCGAGGAGGACGCCCCCTGCCGCTGCCCCGTGCAGAAGCCACCCATCGAATCTCGGCGCGGCCAGCTTCCCCGCCAGGCTGATCACGGGGTTGTGGGTCAGATACAGCGTGTACGAGACCAACCCGACCGAGACCAATGGCGGCCACGAGAACCACCGATGGAACGGATGCCCGGTGGTGACCAGCAACGCCGAACACGCGCCCAGACCCGCGACCACCACGGACCAAGGCGGCGGCTGCCCGCTGACATCGAGCCAAACCGCCAATGCCCACAGCGGCAGACACGCCCATCCCCAGCCCCAGCCTTTGGCCTCGGCGGAGAGCTTGGCCGAGATCATCCCGCCCGCGAAAACGCACAGGAGCGAGGGCAGCGAGTTCCAGAACGCGAAGGCCGAGGCGTCGGTAGACAAGTTCGCGTATTGCGGGGCGACGAACCACCAGACCGCTCCCAAGGCCACCGTGACGCCCGCCAACAGCGCAGGGCGGGGCAACATCGCCAACAGCAGCGGAAACACGACGTAGAGCTGCGACTCCAAAGCAATGCTCCAGAACGGGCCACTGATGCGCCAGATGTGCTCGCCGAACAGGTTGTGCGCCATGAGCACGTGAAGGACGATGTCCTTGGCATCGGTGGGCTGCTGGACCACGCGTTCGCGGAACGCTGGGACCTGGACGAGCAACACCAAAGCCGCCATCACCACATAGTAGGGAGGCGCGATCCGCAGGGCCCGGCGC
This sequence comes from Fimbriimonadaceae bacterium, assembly GCA_019454665.1. Lineage (GTDB taxonomy): Bacteria > Armatimonadota > Fimbriimonadia > Fimbriimonadales > Fimbriimonadaceae > UBA2387. The sequence continues at coordinate 892 of JACFNW010000648.1, forward strand.
AACGCGAACCCCGGCGCGTACACGCGGTAGTTCTTCTTCCGGGCGTAGGGGTAGGCCAGGCAGAACCCGGACAAAGCCAAGAACACGGGCACGCCGAGGTGCCCGGCGCTCATGAAATCGAACCAGATTCCCCCGTGGGGTTTGCCCGGGGCGCGATAGAAGAACTCGTATGCGTGGTACAGGGCCACCCAGAGCGCGGCCAGCGCCCGCAACCCGTCCACGTGCTCGAGCCGCGACGCGCTACTGCTTCTTGGGGTGGTCTTCGACAACGCTGATCTGAATGCCGTCGCCTTCGGGGGCCTTGGCGATCGTCACGCCCACCTTGATGCCGTTGATCTCGCCGTTGATCATGCCACCGTCGCCCACCTTGATCTCCTGTTCGACCTTCGACATCTTGCCTTTGTAGAACGCGAAAGCTTCGTCCACTTTGGCCTTCGAATCGTAGGTGGCCAGGTACTGGACCCGGTCGCCGACTTCCACGCGTGCGCCTCCTTCCTTGGTCCGGGTCGCGCCCGCGAAGGCGGGGGTGACCATGGCGCTCAGGTCCACGTTGGACCCGGCTTCCCACTGGTCGGTCTGGCCCGTTTCCTTGTCTTGGTGGGTGACCTTGAACGTGTCGCCCTCGTCCTTGACTTCGGTCACGCCCTTGTCGTCTTCGGCGCGCTTCTCAGCGACCGTTTCGCCTTCCGGCTTGGTGCCGGGCTCTTCCTTGGGCGGAGCCGAACACCCGACGACGAGCGCGCCA
>JACFNW010000649.1 GCA_019454665.1 Fimbriimonadaceae bacterium
CGGCGTGCGGTATGCTTTCCGATTCGTGCGGCTCTGAGTCGCGCGAACCACAACCTAGCCACGAACGAAGCGCGGACCTTCGAGGTTTCAGACGAAGGAAACACGCGAACCGATTCGGAAACGGCGGGACCGATTGCCTATGGCCAAAGAATGTCTGATTCAAAAACAGCAGAGGAAGCCCAAGTTCAAGGTGCGTTCCTACAACCGATGTTCCCTGTGCGGGCGACCGCGCGGCTACATCCGTTTCTTCGGCGTCTGCCGCGTCTGCCTGCGCGAACACGCGCACCGCGGCCTTCTGCCCGGCGTGACCAAGTCCAGCTGGTAACGCCCGAGGAGCACACCCTATGCACAGCGACCCCATCGCCGACCTGCTGACGCGCATCCGGAACGGCTACCGCAGCCATGCGGACACCGTGAAGGCGCCCCACAGCAAGATCAAAGTCGAAATCCTCAAAATCCTTCAGGCGGAAGGCTACATCAAGGGTTACGAAGTGACCACCGAGACGGCCTTCCCGACGATCAGCGTCCACCTGCGCTACGATGCGCGCCGGAAAGCCCTGGTGCAGACCCTGCACCGTGTGAGCAAGCCCGGTCTCCGCGTCTATATGGGCGCAGACGACATGAAGCCGCTCAAGAGCGGCCTCGCGACGCGCATCGTCTCGACCAGTCAGGGCGTGATGACCGACCGTGAGGCGCGCAAGCGTCGGATCGGCGGCGAAGTCCTTTGCGAGGTTTGGTAGGTACACCATGTCGAGAATCGGATTCAAACCCATCGCCGTGCCCAAGAACGTCGAAGTGCAGTGCGACGAACTGGGCAACGTGACGGTCAAAGGCCCGAAGGGCACCCTCAACGTCAAGATCGCCCGCGACCTGTCGCTCAAGCAAGAGGACGGGACGCTGTCGATCGAGCGACCGACCAACAACCGCCGGCACCGCTCGCAACACGGCCTCGCCCGCACGCTCATCCACAACTGCATCGTGGGCGTGACCGAAGGCCACAAGAAGACGCTCGAAGTCATCGGCGTCGGCTACCGCGTGGCCGTGGAAGGTCAGGGCCTCAACCTGAGCCTCGGCTACTCGCACCCCGTCAAGGTGGCGCCCGTCGAAGGCATCTCGTTCGAGGTGAAGGCCGAAGACAAGACCCGTATCCAACAGATCGTGGTCTCCGGCATCGACAAGGCCTCGGTCGGCCAAGTGGCCGCCGACATCCGCAAGACGCGAAAGCCCGACCCCTACAAGGGCAAGGGCGTCCGCTACCAAGGCGAGGTCATCAAGCTCAAGCCCGGCAAGAGGGCCGCTGGCAAGTAAAGGAAGACTTTCATGGCGACAAAGACAAGATCCAAACTTCGCGTGGTGCGGCACGAGCGCATCCGGAAGCACCTGTCCGGTGCCGGAGAACGACCCCGGCTGGCGGTGTTTCGGAGCCTGAAGCACATCTACGCGCAGATCATTGACGACGCGACGGGCACGACCCTCGCCTCCGCCAGCAGCCAAGACAAGGAAATCGGCAGCGGCAACCGCGACGGCGCGAAACAGGTGGGCGAACTGCTCGCCAAGCGAGCCGCCGAAAAGGGCGTGAAGCAAGTCGTGTTCGATCGAGGCGGATTCCGATACCACGGACGCGTAGCCAGCTT
>JACFNW010000650.1 GCA_019454665.1 Fimbriimonadaceae bacterium
GCTTGGACGGGTCCCGGACCGACCCTAGCGACCCATCCCATCTTGACTCCGATGGTCATGGGCCTCTACCTTCTCGCCCTATCTGGTTCAGGCTTGGTCCTCGCTTGCGCCGTTGCGGAAGCCGACGACGCGCACCGCTCGATGAGGCAATCGGAGGCGCGGCACCGGAGCAATCTTGAACGACGGGTGGTCGAGCGGACCGCCGAGCTTCGCACGCTGAACGAGGAGCTCGAGTCGTTCAGCTACTCCGTGGCGCACGACTTGAGGGGGCCGCTTCGGACCATCAGCGGCTTCGCCCAGATCGTTCTCGACGAAGAGGCGCCCCGGCTGCGCGAGGAGAGCCGGGACATGCTGGTGCGCATCCACGCCGCCGCCGGCAGGATGGGGCGGTTGGTGGACTCCCTGTTGAACCTGAGCCGCATCAACCGAAGCGAGTTGCAGCGCTCCTCCTTCGAGATCAGCGCCGTGGCCGAGGAGTTGGCGGCCGAACTGAACGAAGGGGCAGATGTTAGAGTCGAGTGGAGGATTCAGCCGGGCCTCAGCGCCTTCGGAGACCCGCGGCTGGTGCGGTTGGTGCTGGCGAACCTGTTTGAGAATGCCGCCAAGTTCTCGTCCACGTCGCCATCGCCCGTCGTCGAGTTTGGCGCCGTCCGTCTTCAAGGCGAGTCGGCCTTTTACGTGCGAGACAACGGCGTGGGTTTCGATCCCGCGTTCGGGGACCAACTGTTCTTGCCGTTTCAACGCCTTCACTCGCGAACCGAATTCGAGGGCGAGGGCATCGGCCTGGCGACCGCGGAGCGGATCATTCGCCGCCACGGGGGGCGCATCTGGGCCGAAGGGGAGCCCGGAGTGGGCGCGACGTTCTACTTCACGCTGGCCGTGATGTGTCCGCCGACCGAGTAGTTGCGGCCCGGTCCTGGTACCTTGCCGATGATGCGCACCATGCGGTTCGGAGTGATCGGCGGCGGCCTGATGGGTCGCGAGTTCGCCAGTGCGGCGGCCCGGTGGCTGCACCTTTTGGAGCCGATCTCCAAGCCCGAGATCGTCGCCGTGGCCGACCCCTCGTCGGAGGCGCGCTCGTGGTTCGAGAGTCACCACGATCTGCTTCTTTCCACCCCCGACTTTCGCGAAGTCGTCTCGCATTCCGACGTGGATGCCCTCTACATCGCCGTGCCGCACGACCTGCACGCCGAGGTGCTTTGCGCGGCGATCCCAACGGGCAAGGCGATACTCGCCGAGAAGCCCTTCGGCATTGATCTGGCCGCCAACCAGGCGATCATGGAATGCCTGGCCGCGCACCCCGAGACGTTCGTGCGGTGCTCCTCCGAGTTTCCCTTCTATCCCGGCGCGCAGCGGATCGCGCGTCTCGCCCATGAGGGCGCGTTCGGCAAGATCATCCAGGTGCATGCTGGCTTCCGCCACAGTTCGGACCTCGACCCGCTCAAGCCGATCAACTGGAAGCGGCAGCGCGCTCGGAACGGCGAGTACGGTTGCATGGGCGACCTGGGGCTCCACGTCGTCCACCTTCCCTTCCGGCTCGGATGGCGGCCTTTGGACGTCCGGGCGATGCTCAGCAACATCGTCGCCGAACGACCGGACGGCAAAGGAGGGACCGCTCCCTGCGACACGTGGG
>JACFNW010000651.1 GCA_019454665.1 Fimbriimonadaceae bacterium
CCCCGGGACACGCTTCGCGAGCGGTGCTTCACCTGGGTGTTGCGCGAGCTCACCGAGCGGGGCGTGGACGGCAAGACCACGCAGTGGGCGTTTGCGCCCGCATGGCCGCAGATGTTCTTGTACCTGCTGCTCAACTCGCGCGGTCTGAGCCTGTGGGACGACAACGCCGAGCCGACCACCATCACCGCCGACGACCCCGAAGTGGTGCGACTGACCGAGTTCGCCGCCGAGGCCATCCTCAAGCACAACTGGATTCCGTCTTGGTATCAGTTGGAGTCGGTCGCCCAGGCTTCCGCCTACGACGAGTTCGTCAAAGGCCGCATCGCCATGCTGGCCACATGGGCGGCCGATGCGGGGCGGCTGCGCCGCGACATGGCGAACGCGGGCTTCCGGTGGGACTTGGCCCTCTTCCCAAGCTTCGAAGGCCGCGAACCCGTGACCGCGACCGACGCGGGCGGCACCGTCGTGTTTGCCAAGACTAAGCACCGCGAGGCTGCCGTAGCCTTCGCTCGGTGGATGAGCGGCGAGCCAGGCCAGCGGGCGTTCGCCAAGACAGGCATGCAACCCGCCAACCGCAAGCTCGCCCTGACCCCGGGCGTATGGCTCCCCGCTGAAGATGCTCCGCCGAGCGAGCGAGTCCCGGCGAACCTGATCGTCGCGGACCGAGCCGCCTTGGCCATGCGGTTCGATCAAACGCCGGAGTACTTCGAGGAGACCCGCCTGTACCTCGATGCCGCCGCGTTCGACATTCTCAGCGGCACGAGGCCTCCGCGCGAGACCATGGAGCGAGTCGCCCGCGAAGGGCAGATGCGCCTCGACGCCTCGCGCCGCAACCTCCCCCGCGACCCGTTTCCCACGATCCAGGCCCTGGTCTGCGGTTTGGCTCTGGCTGCGGCCCTGGTCGGCTGGGTGGCCGCGCCCGGTTTTCGGACGAAGCTCAGCCCACGGCAACGGCTCGATCGAAGGTCCGCGTGGTGGTTTTTGACGCCGCTGGTGCTGGGTTTGGGCGGGTTCACGTTGGGCCCGATCCTGTTCTCGTTCTTCCTGTCGCTGGCCAGCGCCGACAACATCCGACCCGCGCTTTGGCGAGGCGTTGGGAACTACACGGACGCGTTCACCGTGGACCCCGTGTTCGCCAAGTCCCTTGAGGTCACCCTCCGCTATGCCGTGTTGAGCGTGCCGCTCAACGTGGTCTTTGCGTTGGTCTTGGCGTTGTTGCTCAACCAGAACGTGCGCGGCATCGCCCTCTATCGGGCGTGCTACTACCTTCCCAGCCTGGTCAGCGGCGTCGCGGCATCCTTGATCTGGCTTCGCGTGTTCAACCCCGAGTCGGGCATCCTGAACCGAGTGCTCTATTGGCCCGATGGGGCGTCGGGGCTTCTCGGCGTGGGCGGCGCGCTGTCCCTCTGGGGCGGCCAACCAGGCGAACCCATCAACTGGTTGGCCACCGAGTCCACGGTCATTCCCGCGTTCGTTCTGATGGGCCTCTGGGGCGCGGGGGGCGGAACGATTCTCTTCCTTGCCGGGCTCAAGGCATCTCGGAGACCTACTACGAAGCGGCCCAACTCGATGGCGCTGGAACGTGGACGGTGCTCCGGCGCATCACGCTTCCCTAGCTTTCCCCGACGCTG
>JACFNW010000652.1 GCA_019454665.1 Fimbriimonadaceae bacterium
GGGAGACGCTGCGCCGCGAGAAGAACTACGCGAACCAACCCGTCCCCGAAGTGCCGTTCCGCCTGCCCCCCGGCATCGAAGGCGAACTCGTGTTTCGCGTGAACCTGCGGGACCTGCCGCGAGGCGAGGGCGACCGCAGCGGCGCGCGGTTCGACGGCGTGTACAACCACTTCTCCGAGTTCGTGCGGTGGGCATGGAACGAGAATTGGGTCGGCGTCGGCACGGCTGCCGACTTCGTCCCGCTGGGGCGCGGCGTGGAAGCGGTGCCCGAGGCGACCGTTCGGCACATCGCTCGCGAGGTGTTGGTGGACAACGTGCGGGGTCAAGCGCCCACGTGGGAGGCCGAAGACGTGAAGGAAGCCGTGCTCACCAAGCAGCGCAAGGGCGACGTGATCGAGTACCGCGGACGCGTGCGCATGGACGACGGAAGCCGCAAGTACGAGGCTGCCATCTATGGTCAAGGCGTTTGGGACGGCAAGGCGTTCCGCTCGCTCGATCTGGTGGCGGTCGGCCCTCGGAGTGGCATGGCGCGCTTCAACCAGCGGGCGAACGATCTGGGTCCGGCACCGATGGGAGTGACGCTGAGCCTGCATCGGTAGTGGTTGAATCTCGATTCTGTGCGATTCCGCTTGTCGTAGCACCGCATTCTCTCCCCCGCGTCACCTTGAGGTTCGGCCCGTGGTTGTCGGGTTGGTTTCGTCGTCCCATACTCAAGGGCCGAAGACTCGAAAGGGACGCGCGGGGCTCGGTCGAACCTTGCTAACCTAATCCTCTGCGACGCTCCACACCGTGATTATAGGGGCCTGGCCGGTACGATATAGACCCTCTTGACGCAGATTCCCTCCTCGCCGGACCTCGACCCGGACTTCAACCGGAATCCCTACTGGGCCATTGACCACTTGGACAACGTCGAATGTGTCAACGGGCCCAAACTCCTGGTCGTACTTCCTCATGGCTTCCGCAGCATGCGGCGAAAGCAGTGCCAAGCAATCGGCGGTTGGCTTGCCGCTGCACCGCATCGCCTCCCGGACGAGTTGGACCGACTCGGAGCGCACATTTGTGACGTGAATCGCGTAGCCTGTACCGATAAGGGCGGCAAACGCAAGACCGGCGACCGCTCGGAGCCACTGCCTTCTAGTCATACTTGCATTGTAAACGACAATGCCGGTCGATGATCGCAATAGGAGACCTCGATCTGCTACGCCACGCCCGACCGACCGAAGTTGGATCGCAGGATCAGGAAGTCCTGAACGTTCACCGTGCCGTCGCGATTAAGGTCCGCGCCGGGCACGTAGCCGGGACTGCCCACGGTGCTTCCGAACGCCCCGCGCAGGACCAGAAAGTCCGCCAGGTTCACCGAGTTGTCGCCGTTCACGTCCCCGTTGAACAAGCTGAACGCAAGACCTTCGATGTCACCCAGCAGGTTCAGGGTGGTCTTGGCGCGCAGCCACGAAGGGCCTTGGATCGTCACGTCGTGGGAACCCGTGCGAGCCGTCTCGAACGAGAATGTGCCCCCTTCGCCGAGGACGACGTTGTGCGTCCCAAGCGGTGTGAGCGACCCCACCTCACGCACCTGAACCGTCACCGGCATGCCAAGCGCCGAGGTGGCCAGGCCCTCCAGCGTGACGTT
>JACFNW010000653.1 GCA_019454665.1 Fimbriimonadaceae bacterium
GGACGGCGTCTTTCTTTATGGCTTCGGCGACGCCGCCGAACGACGGCTCTTCGACCTGCTGGTCGAAGTCAAGGGCTGTGGCCCCAAGATCGCGCTTGCGCTGATCGGCCAAGTGGGTCCCGATGCCGTGGTCCAGGCCATCGCCCTGGGCGACCCCAAGCCGTTGACGCGCGCCACGGGCGTCGGCCCACGCCTCGCCGAGCGCATCGCCCTCGAACTGCGCGACAAGATCCAAGCCGAGGCCTTGGCCCGCAAAGTCGGCGAGGCCGCTCCCAAGAAGACCCTCTCCGGCGACGACGTGGTGGAGGCGCTGCTGGCCCTCGGCTACCGCCGCAACGAGGCCGAAGCCGCCGCCGCCGAGGCGGAAGGCACCGTCGAAGAGCGCGTCCGCGCCGCGCTGAGGAAGCTGGCCCGATGAGAGCCCACGACGAACTCGACCCCAGCCGCCGGCCCGAGGAGCGTACGTTCGAACTCTCGTTGCGCCCCAAGCGGCTCGAGGAGTTCATCGGTCAGGATCAGCTCAAGCAAAACCTGCGCGTGTTCCTTCAGGCCGCGCTTCAGCGCGGCGAACCGCTCGACCACCTGTTGCTCTACGGCCCCCCAGGGCTCGGCAAGACCACGCTCGCCCACATCGTGGCCCTGGAAATGGGCGCGCCGATCCATGTGACCAGCGGCCCGGCCATCGAACGGCCCGGCGACCTCGTGGGCATCCTGACCAACCTCGACCCCCATGCCGTGCTGTTCATTGACGAGATCCACCGGCTCAGCCGCCCCGTGGAGGAGATTCTCTATCCCGCGATGGAGGACGGCAAGGTGGACATCATGATCGGCAAGGGCCCGGCGGCGCGTTCGATCCGGCTCGATGTGCCCGCGTTCACCGTGGTGGGCGCGACGACCCGGCAAGGCTTGCTCACGGGCCCGCTCCGCGACCGGTTCGGCATCGTGACGCACTTCCAGTTCTATGGCGCGCCCGAACTGCTGGAGATCATCCGCAGGTCAAGTTCGATCCTCGGATATCGCGTCGACCCCGAAGGCGCGGAGGAGATCGCGAAACGCTCGCGGGGCACGCCCCGCATCGCCAACCGCTTGCTTCGTCGCGTGCGCGATTTCGCCCAAGTCGCGGGGTTGGAGTCCATCACGAAGAGCATCGCCGACACCGCGCTGGACGCTCTGGAAGTCGACGACCTCGGCTTGGATCGCGTGGACCGCTCGCTGCTGCTCGCGATCATCGAGAAGTTCGGCGGCGGGCCCGTGGGGCTGGACACACTGGCCGCTTCGACGGGCGAAGACGCGGGGACCATCGAGGACGTGTGCGAGCCGTACCTGCTCCAGCAGGGGCTGATCCAACGCACGGCCCGGGGCCGCTGCGCCACCACCCGCGCCTACGCGCACTTGGGCAAGCCCCGCCCCGCGACGGACGGCACGCTGCCCCTGGATTGACACTCGGACGCCAGGCTGAGATGGTATGGAGCTTTGTCAAGTCCCAGCGGGCCCGTCCTGCCAAGGCGAGCCTCGCTTGAGGACGGCGGCGAGTCGGACCAGGAGGTCTCCGGGGTGCCGCGGCCTGCGCGGTTCGTCTTGGCTTCGCCCGACCAAAGTCTTTGCCGCCAAACCGTGCGAACCG
>JACFNW010000654.1 GCA_019454665.1 Fimbriimonadaceae bacterium
TCATGTGCGGTCGCGCGGCGCGCGCTTTCGGCGCGCCGGCATCGAGTTCACGCGTTCGGAGCGGTTCATCCGCGACACGCGGCCCTTCTTTACGGAGGGCGGCGACTACTTCCAACTCACGCCGGAGTACACGTTCGGCCAGATGTTCTACAGCCAGCGCATCCCCTACTTTGACTACGGCGTCAAGGCCTTCGGCCGGGCCGACAAGAGCACTTCGGTCGGTGCCTTGGTGGCCGTGGATACGGGCGACTCGACGAACGCCGTCGTCAAGATCGGCAAGGAGATGGGCCCCGACCACTCGGCCAGCCTGTTCACCGCCCACCAAGACCACGTGGTGAACGGGACCAACACGCTGGTCGGCCACACGACCTACAACAAGTTCAACCGTTGGTTCTTCGAGACGGAGTCGTCCACGGTTTGGGACAGGGGAACGCGGCACGGCGCCTATGCGGGTGCGGTGGCGTTCTCGATGCCGAGGCTGTTCTCGGTGGTGCGCTACAGCAAGGTGGACCGCGGGTTCCGGCCGGCGCTGGGCTTTCTGCCGTTCGACAACGACCAGGGCACGTACTGGTTCACCGAGTACAACAACGAATTCCGGACGGGTCCCCTGCGTCGGGTCTACGGCGAGGTCTTTTTGAACGACTATCGCCACACCGACGGCTCGCCCTTCCGCAAGGAGGCTTCGCTATCGGCCGGCGTGGTCACCAACAAGGACATGCGGATCGGCGCGTGGGCCGCTTGGGATCGTTTCGAAGGCGAGGCGTCCCGCGTGTTCGGTCTGAACCTGCAGTTCAACCAATCGAAGAGCGACACGCGCAAGGGTGTTTCGCTCAACCACGGCGAGCGGGGAGGCGACAAGACCCAGTTCCTCAGCGTGTTCGGCAACCATCGCCTGATGAAGCGGCTGCTGATCGGCGCTTCGACGAGCGCGCTCAACTTCCAGGGCCACTCGACGCTGAGCGTGGCATCGCTGAGTTGGGAGCTCGACCCGCGCCGTTCGTTGAGCGGCCGGTGGGTCAATCGCGACGGGACGTCGAACTTCTACTTGGCCTACCGCAACGCGGGTTTCGAGGGGATGGACTGGTACGTGATCCTCGGCGATCCCAACTCGCCCAAGTTCCGCGAACGATTGGCGATCAAGGTCGTCTGGGCGTTCTAGCGCGAAGGTATGCTTTCGAAGTAGGACCGCGTTCCAAAGACGGGGTTGCAGATGCCGCCATTGTCCGCACCCGATGCGGCGTTTCTGGTAGCATAACCGCGATCCCGCTACGCGTGGGAGCCGATCCAACAGAGCCACTCAATATGACCGACGAACAGTTGACGCCGCCCGGCACGGACGCTCACGAGAGCGATCCCAAGCCGAAAGAAGAGGCGACGCCCGAACCCGTGGAGGCCCCCGGGCCCAACGACGGCGCACCGCAAGCCTCGACGACCTCGCCCGCCGAGTCTGAACCTCAAGCGCCTGCGGCGCCGGTCAGCGACTTCGACCTGTTCGAAGCCGCGTTGAGCGCACTCGAAGGAGGACAGCCCACGTCCGAGTTGGAAAGCGCCTACAAGCCGCTCCGCAAAGGCGAGATGCTGCAGGCGACGGTCATCCACGTGGAACGCGACCGCGTGTTCGTC
>JACFNW010000655.1 GCA_019454665.1 Fimbriimonadaceae bacterium
CGATCAGGCCCTTGGCTTCGCGCACCGAGAAGCCGCCGCCCAATTGATTGGCCAAGCCAAAGTCGGTGACGCCGTACAGCACGGCATAGTTCAGCATCTTGGCGTACCGCCGTTGCTCTTTGGTGACGTCGGCCTCGGGGATTTGGAACATCAGCGAAGCCGTGACCGTGTGGACGTCGATGCGCCGTTGGAACGCGTCCACGAGCTTCTCGTCTCGGCACAGGTGCGCGAGCAACCTCAACTCGATTTGCGAGTAGTCGAACGACGCCAGCCGCCAGCCGGGGGGTGCGATGAATGCCGACCGGATCTTGCGCCCGAGTTCGGTGCGGATCGGGATGTTCTGCAAGTTGGGGTTCGAGGAACTCAGACGCCCGGTCGCGGCCCCGGTCTGCGTGAACGACGTGTGGATGCGCCCGTCGTCCGCGACCATCTTGGGCAGCGAGTCGGAGTACGTGCTCTTGAGCTTCGTGAGCTCGCGCCAGTTCAGGATTTCGGTCGCGATCTCGTGGGTCGGCGCGAGCATGTTGAGCACTTCCGCGCCCGTGGCGTAGCCCGTCTTCGTCTTCTTGACCCCCGGGATGCCGAGCTTCTCGAACAGGACTTCGCCCAGTTGCTTGGGCGAGCCGATGTTGAACTCCTGGCCCGCCAGCTCCCACACACGGCTCTGGAGGCGTTCGATTTCGCCCTCCAGCGACTTCGAGAAGTCGCCCAGATACTGTGGGTCCACCATGATCCCGGCACGCTCCATGTCGGCGAGGATGGGCACCAAGGGCAACTCGATGTCCTCGAGCACCGAGGTCTGTTCCTCCTTGCCCAGCCGATCGCGCATGGCCCGCTCCAGCACCAGTAGCGAAGCCGCCACCTCTTCCGAGCGCTGCGGCGCACCGAGGTCGGTGTAGCCCTGGATCAGGTCGCGCAACGCGTACTGTGTACGCCCGGATTGCAGCACGAAGCCCGCCAGCATCGTGTCGAACCGCACGCTCCGCCCATCGGTGGGCACCCGCTTGTAGATGGGCTTGGCGTCGTGCGCCACGGCTTGGCCGGTCTTCTCGCGGAACAGCCCTTGAGCCAATTCTTGCGTCGTCTTGTAGACCTTGCCTTCGCCGACGGCGACATAGGCCACCATGGTCGGCTCGTCGAAGAAGCCCAATTGCTCGGAGACGGGCTCGAAGTAGATGCCGTACGGCCGGTCGCCTACGGCTTCGAAGAGTTCGGCCCGGCTGCGCGTGTCCACCAACTCGATGTCGAGCTTCTGCTCGACGACGTCGCTCGTGGTCACTTCACCCTTCACATAAGGGCCGAGGATCTTGTGCACGCGCCGGGCCAGCGAGCGGAACTCGAACATCTCCAGCATCTCGCGGGCGGTCTCGAACTGCTCGGGCGTGAGCACCAACGGGTCGAAGTCGTAGTCCAACTCGACGTCTCGCCGGATGGTGGCAAGGAACTTGTAGTCCAGGACCTGATCCTTCACGGGGTCGAGCTTCTTCCGATACTTGGGGGGCACCTCGTCGTAGTGTTCCAGCAGGTTCTCGATCGAGCCGAACTGGGCGAGCAACTCGGCGGCGCCCTTCTCGCCGATGCCGGGGACCCCGGGGATGTTGTCGCTTTTGTCGCCCACGATG
>JACFNW010000656.1 GCA_019454665.1 Fimbriimonadaceae bacterium
GGGCGCCCGGATTGCCGCCGAGTTGCGCCGCTTCGACCAACGACCGGGCCTGGGCGAGCGACGTGCCCTGGAGTTCGGCCAGCGGCGAGAACCGCGTGGCGACGACGACGCCCACGACCACCACGGCCATCGTCGCTCCGGTGGTGATGGCGACGAACCTGCTGGGCGAATCGGTGAGTTTCTTGATGAACTCCTTGAACCAGCAGAAGACGCGGACGAAGGCTGACCGGATGGGCTGGTCAATGTCGATCGGCCGGCTCAAAACGGCCGCGTTGTTCTGCCGGCGGCGCTGCGAGACCTGCTGGATGACCTGATCCACGAACGGGCGGGGCAGCTGGAACCGCTCGGCGAGCTGCGCCCCGCCGAGGGCAAGGTCTTCGGGGCGGTCTCGGAGGTGTTGGGCCAGTTCCTGAGCCGCCTTCAGGTGGTCGCGCTCGAGCGCGGGCTTGGCCGATCCTGAGGTGGTGAGGTTCATGTCCCGTGGGATATTGTAGACGGCACGGCGGGTGTCCGGTTCGCCGAGAACGCTGGTGATACGCTGCGGGTGCGGGCACCGTTCCTTGTCCTGGGACTTTTCGTGTGCCTCAAAAGCTCTGCGGCCCCGCCGACGAGGGCGTGATCTTGTAACTAAACGTAGCCAACGGGTCGGTGGTGTCCCAACGCCCGCCCTGACCGAGCGGTTGCTTTGGATGACGTGTTTCGTCTGGCGGGTTCAAAAGTGGGAGTTAAACCTACTTCTCCGCAGGCGCCTCGGTCGTGAGTTCGATCTGGGGCGCCTTCTTCAAAAACAGCCGCTCGACATCCACCCAAAGGATGCTCACCATCATCAGCACCACGAGCGCGAAGCCCACGCCCATCACCGCATTCTGAAGCTTGAACGGCAGCCGCTTGTTCCGGCGCAGCATCTCCGCCAACGCGATCATCATCTGGCCGCCGTCGAACGGGGGAATCGGGAGCAGGTTCATGAAGCCCAGCGAGATGCTGAGCAGCGCCGAGAGCCGCAGCACGGTCTCCAGCCCCTCGCGCGCGGCCTCGTTGGTGATCGCCACGATTGTGCCCGGGCCGCCCACGTTGTCCTTGATCTCGGCGGGGCGGGCGAACATCGCCACCAATCCGCCGCCGATGCGCACAGGGGTCATCAGCGCCTCGCGCATGGACTCCTGGAACGAGAGCGGCACGCGGTGCGTGTCGTAGAGCACGCCGAGCCGGGCTTGGATGCGCGTCTCGCCGGTGAACTCGAGGTCGGGTCCGCGCACGGGGGTCGGCGCTTCGCCCACCTTGGGCGTCAACGTGACCGACCGCTGCTCGCCCTGCCGCTCGTAAACCACCTCGACGGGCGTGCCCTTGTTGTCGCGCACCTCCTTGACCAAGTCGTAGAACGTCGTCACGGGCACGCCGCCCACGGTGAGGATGCGGTCGCCGGGAAGCAATCCGGCCGTCGCAGCGGGTTCGCCCTTGACCACCGGTCCCAGAACGGGCTCGTTGAGCGGCTTGACCACGCCCCACGCCATGAACGTGCCCGCCAGCAGGATCACGCCGAACGCCAGACTGAACACCGGCCCCGCGAGCAGGACGAGGAACCGCTGCCACGCCGGACGGCTGTAGAAGCCCCGGTGGACCC
>JACFNW010000657.1 GCA_019454665.1 Fimbriimonadaceae bacterium
CACGTCCGCTTCGACACCTTGGGCGACTGCGTCGCCCAAGGGCTCAGCGTGACGCCCAGAAGGTCGCACCTCGGGGTGCCACGGTCTGCGCAGCGCGTCTTCCCCCCGCCCAGGTGAAACGTCTCCTAAGCCGCCAGACCGTGCGTCTGGAGCTTTGCCCCTGCAAGTCCGCTTCGACGCCTTGGGCGACTAACGTCGCCCAAGGGCTCAGCGTGACGAGCCGGGGTCTCGCGACGCGCTCCTCAGAGGTGCCACGGTCTGCGCGGCTCGTTATCGCCTCGCCAACCTGAGCCTTCGTTGCCGCCAGCCCGTGCCATGAACCCTGAACCGCCAAACACGCACGGTCTGCCGGGCAGAAGAACCTAGGATATGCGGATGGTGGTCGGGCCCGGTCAGACCGTGGCACCCCGATTCGGAGGTAGCTGGCTCCTTCAGGCGTTCATGGTTTTCGCAGCCGAGACGAACCGTTTTGTCCGCTTCGACACCTTGGGCGACTGGCGTTGCCCAAGGGCTCAGCGTGACGGAATGCTTCCGTCGCCCAATGCTCAGCGTGACGCGAAGGAGCCCCCTTGAGGCGGAGCGGCTGACCGTCCGATGCGTCCAAGTGAGTCCACACCCCCTCCGGTACAATCCGAGGGACCCATGGACCTGCGCCAAACGCTGAACCTGCCCGACGCGGACTTCACCATCCCGATGAAGGCCAACCTGCCCACGATGGAGCCCGCGATTCAGGCCGAGTGGGATTCAATGGGGCTGTACCACCTCATCCAGCAGGCCAGGCGCGACGCCCCGACCTTCGTGCTCCACGACGGCCCGCCGTACACCAACAGCCCGATCCACATCGGGACGGCCATGAACAAGATGCTCAAGGACATGGTCGTCAAGTCGCGCACCATGATGGGCTACCGCGCGCCGTACGTCCCCGGCTATGACAACCACGGGCTGCCGATCGAACAGGCCGTGATGAAGGAGTTCGAGAAGAAGGGCGTCAAACCGGACGTGCCGACTCTGCGCCAAGCCTGCCGCGAGCACGCCAAGCGGTACCTCGACGTCCAGACCTCGCAGTTCCGGCGGCTGGGCGTGTTCGGCCTTTGGGAGCGGCCGTACGCCACGATGGACTTCCGGTTCGAGGCCGAGATCGTGCGCGTGTTCAAGCGGCTCGCCGAGCGCCACTACATCTACCGGGGCTTGCGCTCCGTGCAATGGAGCCCCACCAGCAAGACCGCGCTCGCCGACACCGAGATCGTGTACAAAGACCACGTCTCGACGGCCATCTACGTCCGCTTCCCCACCTATCCCGGCGCGGAAGGCGATCTGGAGCGCTTCCCCAACCTCTACACGATCATCTGGACGACCACACCGTGGACGATTCCGGCGAACGTGGCCGTTGCGCTGCACCCCACCGCACCCTACGTCATCCTCGAAAACGGCGGCAACCACTACCTGATCGCCGAATCGCTGGTCGAAGACGTGGCCGCCAAGGTGGGCTTCTCCAGGTACGAGATTGTTGCGCGGATGACGGGTGACGAGGTGTTGCGTTCGGGCGTCCGGTTCAAGCACCCCGTCTTCGACCGCGAATCGGTCGTCGTCCTGGCCGACTACGTCACGATGGAGGACG
>JACFNW010000658.1 GCA_019454665.1 Fimbriimonadaceae bacterium
CGGTTTGCCCAACTCGATCGCGATTTCGCTCACATCCATGTGGTGGAAGTGGCGCATCTCGACGATCCGCCGGTACTTGCACGGCAGTTTGGCGATCGCTTCGAGCAGTACCCCGTGCCGCCACGTGCGGTCGCTGGCTTCGTGGGCGTCTTCCGAATCGTCGGCCAGCATGAACTCGTGCGGCTCCAGCGATTCGGTACCCGAGCGGCGGTGGCGCAAGGTGTCCACGCACACGTTCGAGCAGATGCGCGAAAGCCAGGGCTTGAGCGGGCGGTTCGTGTCGAAGTCGCCCAGCGAGCGGAACGCCTTGACGAACGTCTCCTGGACGGCGTCGTGGGCGTCTTCGGGGTTGCGCAGCACGCGCATCGCCTGCTGAAGCAGCACGGGACGGTACGTCGCCACGAGCAGTTCGCCCGCAACGCTTTCGCCCATGCGCACACGCTCCACCAGGTGGGCTTCCCAGGACCTGACCGACATCGCGCAAGAAGGGGTCTCGACCAGCACGAGGAACATTGTAGGGAATACCCCCGGCCGTGGTTGGTCCTTGTCCCTATTCGGAGTCCGACCGGAAGCCGACCAAGGTCAGCAACCAACCCAGCGCCAACGAAAGGCACGCGCCGGTCGCCGTGTACCAAGGCCACGCCAGCGCCTTGAGTCCGCCTTCCTTGATCGCCTCGGCCGAGGGCTTCAGCACGAACGTCCACCCGTCTTTGCCGTACCAGACTCCCAGCACGACGACTGTCATCGCGGCCACGGTCAGCAGGAACGTCAGGATCGCGCCGCGCTGGCTGATCCGCTGGTTGGTCATCCCCAGCAGGAACGCGCCCAGCAACCCGCCATAGGTGAACGACGCGATGGCGAGGCCCAACTCGACGACGGGGTTTTCCGTGTTGCGGAACGCGCACGCAAGCCCGATGAACACCACGCTCCATCCGAGCGTGATCCACCGGCCCGCCTTCAGCGCTTCCGCCCCGGCGATGGCCCGCTTGGAGAAGCGCTGGACCAGGTCGCTCATCGTGGCCGAGGCCAGTGCGTTCAGGCTGGAACTCAGCGTGCTCATCGCGGCGGCCAGGATGCCCGCGAGGATCAAGCCTGTGACCCCCGGCGGCAGGCCGTCAATGATGAACTTGGGATACACCTCGTCGTTGCGCGTCAGCCCCATGTCTTGGGCCGTCTTGCCGCCATAGTGCGCCCAGAGCATCAGTCCCACGACGAGGAACAGGGCGAACTGCGCCATGACGATGAACCCGCTCGCCACGATGGCCCTGCGGCTGTCTTGCAGGTTGCGGCACGTGAGCAACCGCTGAACGATGATGTGGTCGGTGCCGTGGCTCGCCATGCCGAACACCGCCCCACCGACCACGGCGCACACGATCCAATAAGGCGAGGTGAGCAGGTCGCCGGGGGTCTTGCCTTGGCCGAGGTCTAGCCAGACCGTCTTGCCTTGCGCCGCCGCTTGGGCCCACCAATCGGGGGGAACCTGCTGGCTGAGGATCACGAGCGAGAAGAGCGCACCCCCGACGTAGACGCTCATCTGGAGCACGTCCATCCAGACCACGGCTCGGATGCCGCCGATGAGCGTGTAGACCACCGTGACCAGCCCGATGCAGACGATGA
>JACFNW010000659.1 GCA_019454665.1 Fimbriimonadaceae bacterium
GTGCCCCCTTCGCCGAGGACGACGTTGTGCGTCTCAAGCGGTGTGAGCGACCCCACCTCACGCACCTGAACCGTCACCGCCATGCCAAGCGCCGAGGTGGCCAGGCCCTCCAGCGTGACGTTCCCAGAAACGCGAACCGAGGTGTAGGCCGTCCCGCTGGCGGCAGAGAAGGACATGTCCGGGCTCAACGGCACCAATCGGAACTTGCCCGTGTTGGTGGCGTCGAGCACCGAGCGGCTGACGCCGGGCTCGCCGGCTTCGCGGATGACATCCATCAGGGCCCCGAGTGCTCCGGCGATGTTCAACTCGGCACCGGGCGTCGCCAAGAACTCGTAGTAGTCCTCGGCGAAGAAGCTCGATGGGCCCGTGCCCTCGAACCGCAAGAAGAACCCTGGCGCGCGCAAGAGGGTGACGCCGGTCCCAAACGCCCCGGCGTACAGCTTGGCGCGCCAAAGCGGAGCACCCGGCCCCGTGTGCGCCACGGACCCCGAAAGCGAGTAGTAGAAACGGAACGTCCCGCCACCGCCGATCGTGATCACGTCCGAGAACTCTCCACCAAAGATGTGCCCTTCACCGGCGAAGTCGTCGGGACCGTAGGCGAGGCCGCGGGTGTGGTTGCCCTGATTGTCCAGGTCGGCCGTGTGGCGCGCCCGCAAGGTGCCGAACCCGCTCATGAACTCTGCTCGGGCGAACGCCTGCCCTCCGGACGAGCGGAACTCGAGCGCTTCCGACGTTGCCGTCGTGGGGGCGGCCACGTAGCCGGAATCCTGCGAGTTCTGGGTAAACAGCGAGCCCACGAGCGCGTAGGCTCGCGAGGTGGAACGCGTGCTCTGAGCGGACACGGAGGCGACGAGAGCGAAGACGACAAGGGGTACGGCCACGGGGAGTCGCATGGTCGTCTTGTTAGACGACGCTTGGGCGGGGGCTTGTTCGCGTTTTCGAGCGACGACTCAACCCGGACGAGCAGGGTTGCGTACTACCCTAAGGAGCTGAAAAGAGATGATTCAGTGTACGAAGTGTGGAGCCAAGTTGCCCGACTGGACGCCGGTTTGTCAGTTCTGCCAGACCGATCTGAGCCATGTCGCCCGACCCAAGCCGGATGACCCCAAGGCAAGAATCAAGTACTACGAGCCTCAGCCCTGGGTGAACGTTGTCTACAACCTGATCGCCGTTTACTGGGTGCTCAACGGCATTTACCGCGTGCTCGTCGGATCAGGTGTGCTGGGCGAACAGAGCTTTGCCTTGGTGATCATCGGTGTGTTTGGCGCCCTGTTCGGCATCGGAATGCTCGCTCGGGTCGAGCTCGTGCGGGGCATCGTCAACTTCGTCTGCGGCATCAACATCATCCTTGGCGTGACGTGCCTAGGCGTGAGCGTGATCACGTCTCCGCTGGTGGGACCGTTGGCCCTGGTGGGGATCGTCGTGCAGATCCTGGACATCCTGCAGTCGGCCTTCTTGATCTACTTGATCGCGGAGACCGACCGCCAGACGCCGAACCTTTAGAAGTCGCGGAAGATGCCGATTTCGAAGCCGTTGCGCTTGTAGCTGGGGTTGTCGTACCACTCGTAGTTGGCGTTGAAGCCCCACTCCTGGTTGATCCACTTGCGCAGGTTCAC
>JACFNW010000660.1 GCA_019454665.1 Fimbriimonadaceae bacterium
GTCCCAAGCGCGCTAAGAATGCCCTGGCGATTTCGGTACTCTGGCCTGCTGTCCTTTCACCGGGCCGCAGCTCCAGCGGCGATTTGATCACCTGAGCGAGCGCGACCCCGACCAAGGCCAGAATCGCCCCCGACACCACCAACACGAACAAAGATGTTCTCTTCAACGCTCACAACTCCTATACCACGAACCGCACCGCCGTATCGTTCGCCGGCGACGGGCTGGAAGCATGGTACATCCAGGGCTTAGTGGTCGAGTGCCTTGGTGCGCCAACAATGGCGCGATTGTTGGTCGCCGAATAGTAGTTCGGAGTGCTGAGCGTGATCGTCCACGGATCAACCGGCGGGGCAGGCGGCGTTTGAGCTTGCCCGCAAGCAGACAACCAGAAGCAACATCCCAAGAGGCGAGCGCCCCATGCGGTTCCCTTTCGCATGCCGTTACCCTAGCACGCCCCCCAAGAAAAGTCAAGGGGCGGGACCAAAGGACTAGAAGTCAAACTGGTCGTTGATGTCGCCGCGTTCCGGGAGCAGTTCCAGCACGGCGATACCTTCCCAAAGGCCGCGGTCCTGGCCACCGGGATAGGCCGTCAACTTCCCTTTGCCGCTCACCGAAACGCTGTCGCCTTCGGCGATCGGGCTGCCGAGCAGGGCCTCTTGCGCCAAGCTCATCAGCACCGCTTCAGCCTGAATGGACCGCTCTTGACGCACGTCCTGCATCTCCAATTCGGGCAAGGCAAACTTGGCCATGCCTTTGGTGAACACGCGGACCTGAGAGCCCGACGCGATCCGATGGACGGCGACGTGTTCCCGGGCGTCGGCGAGCGGCGCGGCGCGGGGGTTCATCTTGAGTTCGTGGGGCAGCAGGTAGCGCTGCGCCAACGGGTCGGCGATCGCGCCTTCCGAGAGCGTCGCCAAGCGAGTCGCCACGTCCAGCAACAGGTCGAGCGCGGGGTAGACGGCCGGGTCGTAGGTCTTGAACGAGAACTGGACCAGATGCCACGTGGAGCGCAGCCGGAGCAACAGGTCGGGGTGCATGGCGTCGGCGAGCGGACTGTTCACCACGGGCGTTGGGTCGTAGCCCGCCTCCTCGGGGTGCATGGCGATCATGCTCAGCAGCGTCTTCTTGTTCTTCGAGGCGATCGCGTACGCGCCGCGCTCGATGGGTTGATCCAAAGCATCCTTGGACGCGTTGCGGTTCAAGGGCACAGGCAGGCCCTCCACCGCACCGCCGACCGCACCGGGGTTGGCGAGTTGCGAAAGCGCCGGCAGGCGCGCCGTGCACCCGAGCACGGTGAGATAGAAATCTGGGCTCAGCGCCAAAGGCGACTTGCGGGGCGACACGAGCGACGCTGCGGCCACGGGGTCGGCGGCGACCATCTTCGCGCCTTTGACCGCTTGCCGGAACAGCCCGAACAGCCTCACAGGCCCGGCCCCTTGCGCACCACTGCCCGATCGAGCAGACGCCGGAACAGCCCCGGCACACACCCCATCGGCCACGCCCCGAGGGTGCGCACCCAAACCGACCAGAGCGGCCGCTTCACAGGTCCCTTTGCGCCTTCGACCGCCCACGCCCCGCCAGCACCGTGCTCGTACTCGACGAGTTGCAGCGGGTCGGC
>JACFNW010000661.1 GCA_019454665.1 Fimbriimonadaceae bacterium
GCCTCGGCCATCACCTGCAGGCTCACCGTCTTGCCCGTGCCCGTGGCCCCGGCGATGAGTCCGTGGCGGTTGGCGAAGCGGGGAAGCAGGTGGACGGCGCCTTCGGGCGAACGGCCCAGGAAGATGGGGTCGGCCATGGGAGACTTATACCCGCCGCCGCCGTTGCGGTATCATTCCTGCGCGTCGGGGCGGCGTAGCTCAGTTGGTTAGAGCAAACGGTTCATACCCGTTAGGTCGGCAGTTCGAGTCTGCCCGCCGCTACCATTCACCCTCGAACCGATCGGTGCGGGTAAGGTGAGGTCGCACACAGCACGGCCCGGTCGTCTAGTGGTTAGGATGCCGCCCTTTCAAGGCGGAGGTCGCGGGTTCAAGTCCCGTCCGGGCTACCACTTCTTTTCACCCTCAAAATGGGCGTCCCGCGAAGCCGGGTCGAGGCTCGAAGACGGTCCACTCGACGCTCGGCACCGCTTCCTTCATGCGTTCCGCGAGCGCGACGACGCCCGGTTGCTCCGTCGCGTAATGCCCAGAGCAAAGGAGCGCGAACCCCTCTTCGCCGGCTTCGAGCGCGACGTGTTGCGCCACCTCGCCCGTGACGAGGCAATCCGCGCCAGCCGCGCGCGCAGGACGCCACTGAGAGTCCGCCGCGCCGCCGACCACCGCCACACGCTGAACCATGCGTTCCGGGTCACCCCAGGTGAGCGACCTCGTCCCCAGCACGTCGTCCAACTCTTTGGCGAACGCAAGCAGGGATGTGGGCTTGGGCAGCGAGCCAATGCGCCCGGTGGGCATGGTGGGTTCGTCGGGAAGCACAAAGAAGTCGATCGCGGGTGTCTCGTAGGGGTGTGCGTCGCGAATGGCAGCCTCGACTTGGCGGCGCAGACGCCCGGGACAGACCATCTCGATGCGGTCTTCGGCGACGGTCTCGGGCGCGCCGCGCCCGCCGATGGAGGGGTTGGCACCGGACCCTGCGACGAACGTGCCTTGGCCCTGCGCCACAAAGGCGCAGCGCTGATAAGCCCCGATTTCGCCCGCACCTGCCCCCGATGCGGCGCTGATCACGGCTTGGGTCGCTTCGCGAGGGACCGTGACCACGACCTTGGTCCGAGTCTCGGATCGCGCATCGCCCATCGGAGAGACGTCCGTCAGGCGCAACAGGCTCGCCAGGGCATCGTTGACGCCGCCGACGGCGGCATCCCAATTCGTGTGTGCCGCGATGAACGCGATATCGTAACGGGCTAAAGCAAGCGCGGTGCGCGAGGCGTGGTCGTGGGGCGTCAGGCGTTCCAGCGGGTGATAAAGCAAGGGATGGTGGCTGAGCACCAGCTGCGCCCCGCGTTCCCGGGCGAACTCCACAGAGGCCAGCGAGCGATCCAACGAGACCACCGCCCGCTCGACGCAGGCGCGCGGGTCGCCCACCTGCAATCCGATTTTGTCGCGGGAGAAGGCGTATCGCTCCGGCGCGATGGCCTCGAGGGCGTCCAAGACGTCTTGAACCAGCACGCTCACCGCGCGACCACCGGAATGCCGCCGATCGCTTGCACCGCGAACAAGTGGTCGTCGATGTTCACGTTCTGGATGGTCGCGGTGGCTACGGCGCCCACCTCCTGTCGCCCCT
>JACFNW010000662.1 GCA_019454665.1 Fimbriimonadaceae bacterium
GTCGCCACCCAGATGGCTGTCGCCGCTGGTGGACTTGACCTCGAACACGCCCTCGCCGACGTCGAGCACCGATACGTAGAACGTGCCGCAGCCAAGGTCGAACACCAGGATGGTCTCGTTCGCCTTGCGGTCGAGCCCATAGGCCAGGGAAGCCGCGGTGGGCTCGTTGATGATGCGGAGCACCTTGAGGCCCGCGATCTCGCCGGCGTTCTTCGTGGCCGTGCGCTGCGAGTCGTTGAAGTAGGCCGGGACCGTGATGACGGCCTGATCCACCGTTTCGCCCAGGTACGCCTCCGCGTCCTTCTTGAGTTTTTGGAGGATCATGGCGCTGATCTCTTCCGGCGTGAAGTCCTTGCCCGCAGCGGGGATGTGCGCGACCACGTTGCCCTTGGAGTCGGCCTTGACCTTGTAGCTCACACGCTCGGCCTCGCTGCGGACTTCGCTGAGCTTGTGGCCCATGAAGCGCTTGATGCTGGAAATCGTGTTTTCCGGGTTAACGACGGCCTGCCGCTTGGCCGTGACGCCCACGAGCCGCTCGCCGTTGGTCTTGAAGGCCACGACGCTGGGGAGCGTGCGCGAGCCTTCGGCGGTGCTGATGACGACGGGTTCGCCGCCTTCCATCACCGCGACGACGGAGTTGGTGGTGCCGAGATCAATGCCTACTGTTTTGCCCATGTCTGCGTTCCTCTTGTACCCCATCGCCGGTCGCCTGTTCGATCTGGTGTAAAGCGACTTGAGCGCGACGGGCTCAGGTGATTGGGATTATGGGGCGTTTGGCGCGAACGACGTAGGTCCAGGTCCCGAACGGGCGAAGCGTTCGACCGGGCCGCTCGGTCGTGTCAGACGCCCGGCTTCTCAAGCGAACTGGCGTACCACTCGAATGTTCGGCGCAGCCCGTCTCGAAGGGCGACCGTCGGCTGATACCCGAGCCCGGCACGAATCGCGGAGATGTCGGCCGACGAGTGGATGATCTCGCCCGCTCGGAACTCGGCGTAGGTGGCCTCCAACGACCGCCCAGCGACTTCGCCGATGGTCTCGATCAGTTGGTTCAGGGTCACGCTGCTGCCTGTGGCTACGTTGAACACGTTCGCTCCGGCACCCTCTTTAGCCAGCGCCCGCTCGATGGCCTGGCAGATGTCGCCCACGAACACGAAGTCGCGGGTCTGGCTGCCGTCGCCAAAAACGGTCACATTGCCGTCGCCCACCGCACGCGAAAGAAAAATGGAGATTACGCCCGAGTACGGCGAAGTCGGGTCTTGTCGGGGGCCGTACACGTTGAAGAAACGCAGGCTGGTGATGCCTATGCCGTAGCACTCGGCGAAACTCTGGGCATAGGCTTCTAGCGCCATCTTGCTGGAGGCATAGGGCGAGCCCGGTTGCACCAGCATGCTCTCCCGCTTGGGGAGCGTGGGCTCGAGTCCGTAAACGGCGCACGTCGAAGCCTGAACCACGCGCTTGACACCCGCCCGTCGAGCGGCGTCCAAGATACGCACCGTTCCCGTGGCGTTGTTCTCGTGGGCGAAAAGGGGATCTTCGACCGATTGCGGGACGCTCACCATGGCGGCCAGATGCACCAGCGCCTCGGCGCCTTCGATGGCTCGCTCGCAATCGTCG
>JACFNW010000663.1 GCA_019454665.1 Fimbriimonadaceae bacterium
CTCGCCGTGCCCTTCAAGGAGCGGTGCTTTGATTTGGTCCGCCGGCAGGACGAAGGCTCACGAGAGCCCGCCGGCTTCGTGGGCATGATCACGGCGAACTCGTTCATGAAGCGCGAGTTCGGCAAGAAGCTCATCGAGGCGTACTTCCCGCGCTGGGACCTGACGCACGTCGTGGACACGTCGGGCGCCTACGTTCCCGGCCACGGCACGCCGACCGTGATCCTGTTCGCGCGCGGCCGGAGGCCGCGGGATTTCGAGCCCACCGTGCGCGCCGTGCGGGGGATCCGGGGCGAGCCGAGCACGCCGGACGACCCGGCCCGGGGACAGGTTTGGACCGCGATCCTCCAGCAGGTCGATCGCCCAGGGTCCGAGAGCGAGTTCGTGAGCGTGGACAACACGCAGCGAGCCACGTTCCACAAGCATCCCTGGAGCCTGGGTGGCGGCGGCGCTGCGGAGTTGAAGGAACGGCTAGAGGCGAACTGCAAGCGCAGGCTGGGTGATCTCGCTTCAGAGATCGGCATCACGTCGGTCACCGGCGAAGACGATCTTTACGTCTTCCCTGATCCTGCGAGTTGCCGGCGCCTTGATATCGAAGTCACTCGTCCGCTTGTCACGGGTGATCGCATTCGTGACTGGACCATGGCCGCATGCGATCAGGCTATCTGGCTATACGACGAACAGTTCCGGCTTCTCCCGTTAAATCGGTCGCCGAAGGCGGCGCGTCTCTTGTGGAAGTGCAAGGCGTCGATCTCGAAGCGCAAGCGGTTCGGTACCCCCATGCTGGAGAAGGGACTGACCTGGTACGAGTGGCAGGAGCTGTACGCGGACAAGCTCCGCACCCCCCTCTCTATCGCCTTCGCCTTCGTCGCCACGCACAACCACTTCGTCCTCGACCGAGGCGGCAAGGTGTTCAACAGGACCGCGCCGGTGATCAAGCTCAGGTCCGACGCGACCGAGGACGACCATTTGGCGCTTCTGGGGGTGTTGAACAGCAGCTCGGCATGCTTCTGGATTCAGCAGCAGTGCCACAACAAGGGTGGCCCCGGCGGTGCCAGTTCCAAGGACGAGAAGTGGCACGATTTCTACGAACATGACGGGACAAAGCTCAAGTCGCTGCCACTCCCACAAGACCGCACTTCACAGATTTCGGCAGCTATCGATTCTACGGCACAGCGGTTGAACGCCCTCGAGCGAGAACCTCAGTTCATGCTGTCCGATTCAAATCCGCCTGAACGAACGCGCCTTCAGCACCAGTTGATCGCCCTGCAGGAAGAGCTCGACTGGCAGAGCTATGGACAATACGGCCTCGTTGAGGACCCGCCCCTTTGGTCCTCGAACGAGCCCGTCCCGCCCGTCAGACTCGGAGAGCGTGCCTTCGAAATCGCGCTCGCTCGCGCCGTTGCCGCCGGCGAGGTCCACACGAAGTGGTTCCAGCGGCATGAATCGACGCCTGTCACCGAGATCCCCGAGCATTGGCCCAAGGCGTATCGAGACCTCATCCAGCACCGTCTCCACGTGATCCTCAGCGACCGAGATGTCCGCCTGATCGAGCAGCCGGCATACAAGCGGCGTTGGCAGTTCGAGCCCTGGGACCAGATCCGAGAGCGCACAC